>DASYAT010000102.1:0-7724 GCA_036501205.1 Streptosporangiaceae bacterium
GGCGCCAGCTCAGGCGACCTGGTCAACAAGGCGCTGACGGCGCTCATCGGGGCCATGGCCGACCGGGAGCGGGCCCAGATGGCGCAACTGGCGTCCCTGATGGTCGCCGGAGGGCTAGTGATCAACGCGCCCGGCCAGGACAGGACGAACGTCGAATGGCCAACCTTGCTCTGGCTCACCCAGAGTTCGGCGCAAACCCGCGAGCCGATCGTGACCATGTGGCGGCACATGCTCAATATCGAGTTCCACCACCGACTGGCCGAAGGAGTCATGGCCGACTGGGCCGGCTGCGCCGAGGCCGACCAGCAGGTACGCGAGTCATTCCTGCGCCTGGCCAGGGCAATCGTCAGGGGCCAGCCCCGCTGCCACGCGATCCTCAGCCGGTACGCCGAGCTCTGGGCCAGTTCACAGAACCTCGAGTCGCTGCCTCTTGTCAGCGCCTCCCTTCGAGCCCTCCTGGCAGCAGAAAGTGAGGCCGCATGACCGACATCGCTAAGCTCATGATCGACGAGCAGCCGGTCAGCCGTGGGCTGACGGCTAAGGTCAAGATTTCCAAGCCGAATGTCGCCGTCGTGTACTCCGACGCCTTCGGCCGGATCGCTTACCTCGGCGGCCGGCCACTGAGCTGGTCGGAGCAGGTCGCCTCCAAGTACCGGACCAGGTACGAGGTTAATCTCAGCGACTTCCGGCGCCAGGCGAGCCTGCAATCCTCGCCGCTGCCGTCGCGCGGAGACGCCTATTTCTTCCGCTGCATCGTCGACGTCGGCTTCCGGGTCACCGATCCGGCGGAGGTCGTCAGGCGGCACGTGACCGACGGCGCCATGGTTGTCTACAACTACCTGATGGACACCTTCCGCCCGGTGACAAGGCGGTATGACATCACCGATGCCGAGGGCGCCGAGGAAGAGCTCAACCGGGTGTTCCAGCGGCCGTGGGAACTGCCGGAGGGGATCACGATCTACTTCTGCAGCACCCGGCTGACTCCGGACTCGACCGCCCAGGTGTACCTGCGCGAACTGGAGACCGCGCAGCGGGACGTGACGCTCGGATCAGCCAGGCACGGCGTTGACGTGGCGGCGCTGCGCCACGATCAGGAACTCGCCGGTATCGACCAGCATGGCCGGTTCGATAGCGACGACCGTGAACTGGCCGTACGGCATCGGCGGGCGATGGAAGCCGCCGAACGGACACTGGCGCGCGACGCCGCCGAGCATGAGGCAATCGTCGCTGCGACCCGGCAGGCCCAGGTCGTGAACAACATGGATCAGCAGGCCAGGCTGCAGAGCGAGGCACGCGAGCTGGCCGCGCTGGCCGGCCGGCCGATCGACTTGCCTGGCCTCCTCCAGCTTCACCTGGCCAGGCATCCAGATGAGACGCAGTACGCGATTGAGTTGCTGGGCCGGCACCAGCAGGCAGCCTACGAGCAGGCTGGAGTCTACGACGATCGGCGGCAGGATCTGGTCAGGTACATGGCGGACCGAGGCCTGATCCAGTCCGCGGACGTGGAGAAGCTGCGTACCAGGGCGATCGACCAGCTCGCCGAAGCGACCGGCGCCGGCAGGCCAGAATTCCAGGCTGCGCAGGCGGCCAGTTCATGGGACGAGCCGCTGCGCAGCGGGCCCCAGAGCGGCCCGCCGGCCAGGGTCATACCGGTCTACGTCGTCATCGACGTGTCCGTCAGTGATTCCGGCTATTTCCAAGTGCTTAACAGCAGTTTCCAGGCACTGCCGTCGGAGCTGGCGAGCCACGAGAACATCCTCGGCGCGATCAGGCTCGCCCTGATCGGATACGGCGGCGGAGTGGATGTGCGAATGCCGCTGAACCCCATCGCGGCCGGCAGTCACGTGCCGGAATTCGCTTATCACGAAGGCAGTGACTTGGGCGTCCTCTTTGATGACCTTTATACGAGGATTCCGCAGGACATTGACCGTCTTAAGGCGCAGGGCCTCACGTCGGGCCGCCCGGTCGTGCACTTGCTATGTGCCGCGCCGGCCGACCAAGACCCGAGGGTGGCGCAGGCGTACCAGCGGATAACCGATCCGGCCGCCTTCCGCTACCACCCGATCGTCATTGCTTGCGGGATCGGGCGAACCCAGCCCGAGTCCATTGGCCGCCTGGCGTCGCACGCCCAACTGGCGTGGGTGGCCGGTCCCGACACGCCGGTCAGCGAGGCCACCACGCGCTACCTGGCCTTTGTCCGCACCAGCATCATCGGCCTGAGCCAGGCACACCTGCAGGGCAGCTCCGACATACCGATTCTGGCCGGACCGAACGGATTCATTTCAGCCGCCAGAACTCCGTCTTGAGAAGGAGGCCAGTCATTGGCCGAGAACAGAGGGCAACTACTGCCCGTGTACATCCTGGCTGACGAGTCAGCCTCGATGAGGAGCTACGAATCCGAGTTGAACGCCGGCCTCACCTCGCTCAACGAGACCTTGCGGTCCGAGCCCATGATCGCGGCGAAGATCCGGCTGTCGGTGATCGGATTCTCGGCCACTGTGGTGCCCCGCATGGTGCTAGCTGACCTGCGCAGCATGGAGACAGTGCCGCGGCTGCAGATCCGGAGCAGCACCAACTACCGGGCCGCGTTCGACGACCTGCTGAGGCGCATTCCAGCGGATGTCGGCACGTTGAAAAACGCCGGCTTCAGCGTGCACCGTCCAGCCGTTTTCTTTCTGAGCGACGGTCAGTCCGACGACGGCCGGTGGCGCAATCCGCATCGTCGGCTGACTGATAGAACGGTCACCGCTGCCGCACCCAACATCATCGCTTTCGGCATCGGCACGGTGCAGAGCAAGACGATCCTTGAGGTCGCTACTCAACCCGCTTTCGCTTTCGTGGCCATTCCAGGTTCAAATATCGGCACGGCGATATCGAAGTTCTTCGTAGCGCTCACGGCTAGCGTCGTCCAGTCTGGTCAGTCGCTGGCATCGGCTGCCCCGCAGCTCGTAGTCGAGCACCCTGAAGGCTTCCGGCTCGCAATCGACGTGGTGTGATGAAAGAGCGCCTGTGGCCAAGAAGCCACGTGGAGCAGGCTAATCCGATAGCAGGAGAGCCGGCCGAGGAGGCACCACGCGAGGATCCCTGGGCCCCTGTTGTGCTGGGCGATCCGATCTTCGAGTTCGAGCCTAAACCGCCGAAATCCGCGTCCTACCAGTCTGACACCATCTGTGACGCCTGGTCCTGCGACAGCTTCACGATGCGGATGGCCAGCGTTCGCGGCTACTCGCACCGCTACCACGGCCTGCCCAGGCAAGACGATGCTGAGGTGGCGTTCAGCCCGAGGTCCGGCGCGGTCATCTTCGCGGTAGCAGACGGAGTCTCAAGCGCCACGAAGGCGCACCTGGGCGCGCGAATGGCGTGCGAGGCGGGAGTCCAGGCGGTTAGGCGAGAGTTGAGCTCGGACGCCGGCCGAGTTGACTGGGCCGCCGTGCTCGACTTCGTGGTCGAGCGCATGTTCCGCTTGGCGGCGGTCACGCTCGGGCAAAAACGCCCCACCCAGCAGGTCGTGCTCGACCTGATGGCGACCACGCTGGTCATCGGGTACACAGTTCTCACTGAGACCGGTCCCGTCGCGGTGCTCGTGCAGATAGGCGACTCCAGTGCGTGGCTGCTGCGCGGGGGCCAGTACCGAAGCATCCTGACGGAGAAACACGATCCGCGCCAGCAGGTCATCTCGTCAGCCGTCACCCCGCTACCCCGGCTGCCTGACACCATCAGGCCGGTCACGCTGCGATTGCCCGACGATGGGGTGCTGCTGATCGGCACCGACGGATTCGGAGATCCGCTCGGGGACGGCGACGGCCAGGTCGGCCGGTTGTTCGCTGATTGGCTCGCTGCACCGCCACCGGCGACGGCGTTCGCGCACCTGCTCGACTTCTCGCGAGAGACCTTCGATGACGACCGCACCCTGGTGGCCATCTGGCCGCGCTCGGTAAATGAGGGACCGATATGACGACTTTTTCCGTCCCCCGCGTTGATATCAGCAGCCTCACCGTCAGCCAGGACCTTGGGCGCGGTGGCCAGGGCCGGGTATCGGCCGTTGATGGTTTTAAGGTCCACGGCTCGTGGCCGGCCGCGGTCAAGATCTATGCCAATGACCAGCAGCGGAGCGCTGACACCTCCGTCTTGGAGACGATGGTCGCCTTGCCCAGGCAGCTCAGCGACGAAGATCGGAGTTTCCTGCTGGAGAACACTGCCTGGCCAGCGGTCATGGCAGAGGACAACGGGGCCGTCTGCGGATTCCTGATGCGGACCGTCCCGAGCGATTTTTACTTTGACTTCCAGTACCGGACGCTGGGGCGCCAGCGAAAGCTCGCCGACGTCGCCTTCCTACTCAACTCCGAAGCGTATGTCCGGGACGCCGGCATCGTGGTCGACGATCGTCAGCGCCTGCTCCTGCTGAAGAACGTGGCAACCCTCCTCACCAGGTTGCACGCCATCGACATTGTCGTCGGCGATCTGTCACCGAAGAACCTGCTGTTCAAGCTGGACCCAGTGCCACGGTGTTTCCTGATCGACTGCGATGCGTCGCGACTATCCGGCCAGACAGTGCTGGCGCAGGTCGAGACGCCCGACTGGGAAGCACCGGCCGGCGAGTCGAAGGCCACCACGGCTACCGACTCTTACAAGTTCGGCTTGCTGGCCATCAGGCTGTTCGCTCGCGATCAATCCGTGCGTGCCGTCTCCGCGCTCACCGATGTTTCTGCCGAATTGGGTCAGCTAGCAACGCGCTGCCTGCAACCCGATCCGCAGTCGCGGCCGTCACCGGAGGACTGGACGCGGGCGCTCGATTCGGCCCTGGCCCGCGAGCACGCCAATACGATCCAGGCGGCCACCGTTGCCGCCGCGCTCGCGCCTGTTGCGCCCATGCCTCAGGCCGCGACGACAATAACGGCACCGCCCCGGGTCGCTGCCAACCGGATCGGAGTCTCGATGCCGGTCGTCGCAACGCCAGGCGCGCCGTTGGCGCCGCCAGTGACCAGACCGCCGCCAACGACCGGACCGCCGCCACGGCGCAGAGGCCCGGCGGTGCTCGTGGGCGCCGCCGCTGCGCTGGCGGTCTTGCTTCTCATCATCGCCGGAGTCGTGCACGCTCACCTGCAGTCGACCGGCGGCACCACCGTCGGGATCGGAACCTCAGGATCTAACGGCAGCAACTCCTCTGGCGACTCCTCTTCCGGCGACACATCCACTTCCGGCAATTCGCCCTCAACTCCGCCGCCGCCGCCGCACGCCGGAATCGTGCAGTTCGGCGATACGGTTCAGGGCAATTCCCAGACGGCTCTGGTCGCCCGGATGTTCAACAACTACTTCTCCGGTATTAACGACCGGGAGTACCAGCGCTCGGTGAATGTATTCGCCCCCTCTAGCCCGATCGTCAATCCGAATAGCCCGCTCAGCGAACCGGCGTTCGCCAAAGCCGACCGGACCAGCCAAGACACCGACGTAACGCTGACGAACCTTGACCCAGCCGGCGGCAGCCTGGTCACTTCGGCCGAGGTCACATTCCAGAGCACGCAAGCGGCCGGCCTAGGTCCCCGAGACGCTCCTTACGAGACCTGCACCCAGTGGGATATCACGTTCCAGCTCACGACCTCGCCGTCCGGGCAGTACCAGATCTACGACACCACTAGCGACGTGGACAGCCCCTGCTGACGCGCGGTCGATCTGTACCACTGTGCCCGAGTTAGATGGCAAGATGACCGCATGAAGATACTGATCAAGCTGGTCATCACGGCGGTGGCCGTGTGGGTAGCGACGCTCGTGATCCCGGGCATAACGCTGCACGCGCACACCACGGCCGGGAAGATCGGCACGCTTGTTGTAGTCGCGTTGATTTTCGGCATTATTAACGCCGTTTTGAAGCCGATCGTGAAAGCCATCGGCTGCCTCGCCTATGCCGTCACCCTTGGGTTGATCAGCATCGTGGTAAACGGCCTGTTGTTCTGGCTGGCGAGCTGGGTCGCGGGCAAGCTCAGCCTGCCGTTCCACATCAAGGGCTTCGTCCCGGCCGTCCTCGGCGCTCTGCTCGTCGGCATTATCGGCTGGGTACTCAGCCTGATCCTCGACCGCGACGACGACTAACCCACCGCCCGCAGAAACCCGCCCAGCCGGCTCAAAACGAAACAACGGCCGCAGCGCGAAAGCGCTGCGGCCGTTGTCGTTCCGCGAGTCAGGGCAGCTTGGCCAGGGCCAGCCGAAGTTCGGGGACGGTCCAGTTCTGGTGGCTGGCCGTCAGGGCCAGCTCGGTGACGAAGGCCGGGGCGTTCACCGTTCCCACCCCACTGGCCAGGTCGTAGCCGGGAACGGCGGTGAAACCCGTCACCTTAGACAGCTTGTTTCCCGCCCCCTGCCGGAACGAGACGCTGGTGTTGCCGCGCGTCACGTCGACGATCCCCTTGGCGTGAGCCGAGGACAGCAGGTAAAGGTCCGGGTTGATCAGGCCGAGCCTGCGGTGCGCCACCTGATCAGCCAGCGCGACGATCCCGGCGAACTCCGGCGTCGCCTCACTCGTGCCGCACGTCGGGTACCAGCCGGCGGGCTGGCCCCTGAAGCTCTGATACATATCGACCGCGCCGTCGCACGCGCCGCTCATCGAGATGTCGGGGACGCCGCGGTGCGAGCCGACGATGCGGCGCACGCCGGACTGGTATCGCGGCCGGCCAAAGATGGCCGACTTGCCGCCGCCGCCGGCCAGGGGATTCGGGCCGTTGTCGCCGAAGATGAACTGCTGGGTCGGCTTGCTGTAGGTGTCGTTCCAGACGGTCGCCGGACGAGCCGGACGGCCCTGCGCGGTCAGATGCAACTGCGTGCCGCCGACGCCAGTCACCAGCGGGTCGCTGTCCGGCCAGGAGGTGACCGGCCTGCCGAAATAAGTCGAGCCGTCGTACTTCACGTCGGCGGCGCCGCTGTCTCCGGACGCCGACAGTACGGTCACCCGGTGCCGGAACGCGTCCTTGTAGGCGCCCCGCAGCGACAGCAGCCGGCTCGGCTTGGCGAAGCTCTGCTCGGTCGCGCTGAAGCTCTGGCTGATCACGCCGCCGAGGTGATGGCCGATCACGTACTCCTCGGCCTTGACGATCTCCGGGAAGCCGGTCCGGCCCTCGTTCTCCGAGGTCGGCGTCTCGACGAGCAGGATCCGGGCGCCGGGCGCGATCGTGTGCGCGTACTCGACGTCCAGCTCGGTCTCGCCGGCCCAGCCTTCGCGGTTGTCGTTGGCGCGGTACGGCGCGACCTTGCCGGCCGGCTGGATGATCTTCAGGGACGGCGGGGCCGGCAGTCCGGCAGCCTTGTCGAACACGGCCAGGTCGTGGCCTACGGTCGGCGAGCCGTAGGAGTCGACGATCACGATCGTCTGACCCTTGCCGGTGATGCCGCGGCCATAGAGCACGGGCAGCCGGTAGGCCCGCTCGACTTCTTTCGGCTGGTAGCAGGCGATGCCATAGTGCTTCTCACAGAACGCCGTGGTCGGCGGCACGGCCTGCGCTCCCTCGGCGTGCCGCAGGTCAGGGCTGATCAGCACGACCGGGCGAGCCGACGCCGAGACCGGACCGCGGCCCGCGGGCCGGGCCGCGCCGGCGCCCCCCAGAGCGGCGGACAAGGCGAACGACCCTACGGCTGCGGCCGCGAGGAACGGCGCTCGACGCATCAACACTCCCGGGGGCTGGCAACAGGGCGGGTGCCACTCTAAGCCCGGTCACCTTACCGGGGCGTCGTAGTCG
>DASYAT010000103.1:0-29044 GCA_036501205.1 Streptosporangiaceae bacterium
CCATCGGAGGCGGATCACTCCTGCGGTTGGCGACGGAAGGATAACACCCGTTTCCTGACTATTGCCTGATGCTGTGCGGGTCGGGATGCTGGTGCGACGGGATTGGGAGGTGGGCAGAGATGGCGCTGACGGAGGCGGGGCACTGGTACAGCCGTCCGTCGGCGCGGGACTGGCGGTGCGAAGCGCCGGGGGAGGGCCCTTCGCTGTTTCACGACGGACTGCCTGGCTACCAGCCGACAAAACTGGTCGAGGCGCCGGAACTGGCTCGCGAACTTGGCGTGGGCCGGGTGTTCGTCAAGGACGAGTCGGGACGGCTAGGCCTGGCCGCGTTCAAGGTGCTTGGCGCGTCCTGGGCCGTGGCGCGGTTGCTGGCGGCCGACGGGACGCCGTCGGTCGAGGATCTGCGCCGGATTGCATCCGAGTCGCCGGTGGAGCTGGTCACGGCGACGGACGGCAACCACGGCCGGGCGCTGGCCTTCATTGGCCGGCTGCTTGGGCTGCCGGTCCGGGTGTTCGTGCCTGACGGGACCTCGGCGGCTGTGATCGCGGTGATCGCGGCCGAAGGCGCGATGGTGACCGAGGCGACCGTTCCCTACGACGGTGCCGTGACCCTGGCCGCCAGGTACACCGCCGCCCTGGCTGGCCGGGTGCTGGTGCAGGACACGGCCTGGCCTGGATACGAGCGAGTGCCCGGACTGATCGTCGACGGCTACGACACCTTGCTGCGCGAGGTTGACGCGCAGCTGACCGGGCTCGGGGCGGACGGGCCTGACCTGGTCGCGGTGCCGGTCGGAGTGGGGTCGCTGGCCCAGGCGGTGGTGACGCACTACCGGTCCTCGGCGACGGCGCGGCCAGCGGTACTGGCGGTTGAGCCCGTCGCGGCGCCGTGCCTCATCGCGAGCCTGCTGGTCGGCCAGCTGCGGTCGGTGCCGACCGAAGCGACGGTGATGGCCGGCCTGAACTGCGGTACGGCTTCCAGCCTGGCCTGGCCGGTGCTGGTGGCGGGGCTCGACGCGGCGGTCGCGGTGCCGGATGAGGCAGCGCGCCGGGCCGTTGCCGAGCTGGCCGCGGCCGGGGTGCAGGCCGGGCCGAGCGGGGCGGCTTCGCTAGCCGGAGTGCGGGCGGCCCTGACCGGGGACGGTGCGGTCGACCGGCGCGCCGATCTTGGCGTCACCGAGTCTGCAGTTCTCGTGCTGTTGAGTACCGAGGGCAACGTCTTTGGCGAGGGGGCACCTTCATGAGTGGCGCTTTCGTGGGTGGCGACAGGTGAGCGAGGACGGGTTGCTGCACGTTAACCGGGACCGGTTGTGGGCCGACCTGATGCAGCTCAGGGAAATCGGGGCTTACGACGATGCGCCGACCGGGCTGCGGGGGGTCAGGCGGCTGGCGCTGACCGACGAGGACGCGGCCGCCCGCCGGCAGGTCATCGAGTGGATGCGCGAGGCCGGGCTGGTTGTGCGCATCGACAGGATCGGCAACGTCTACGGCCGCCGGCCTGGCGCCGACGACTCGCTGCCGTGCGTGCTGATGGGTTCTCACATCGATACCGTGACTAGCGGGGGTGCGTTCGACGGGACGCTGGGCGTACTTGGCGGCATCGAGGTCGTGCGCACCTTCAACGACAGCAACCTCAGGACGCTCAGACCGGTCGAGGTGGGCTTCTTCACCGAGGAAGAAGGAGTCAGGTTCGGGGTCGACATGCTCGGGTCGTCGGTCACGGCCGGGCGGCTGACCCTGGATTACGCGCACAAGCTCACCGATGATGACGGGGCCAGCGTCGCCGATGAGCTCGTACGCACCGGCTTCGACGGGCCCGAGCCGGAGCGGCGGCCGATCCCGCACGCCTACATCGAGTGCCACATCGAGCAAGGGCCGATCCTGGCCGCGGCCGGAGTCGATGTCGGGATCGTCACCGGCGTTCAGTCGATCTCCTGGCAGCGGCTCGAACTGCACGGTGAGGCGTCGCACGCCGGCGCCACTCCGATCGAGCACCGCAAGGACGCGGGCGTCGCCGCCGCGGCGGTGATCCTGGAGATCCGGCGGATGTGCGAGTCCGGCGCGTTCGGCCAGTTGCGCGGCACGGTCGGCAAGCTGTCGATGGAGCCGGGCTCGACCAATGTCGTCCCGTCGGGCGTGCGCATGACGATCGACCTGCGCAACCCGGACGACGCCGCGATGACCGCGGCCGAGGCGCACCTGGCCGAGTTCGTCGCCGGGCTGGCCGGCCGGCACGGCGTGGCCGGGGTACTGGAGCGGATGGCCAAGACGCTGGTGCGGGAGTTCGACCCTGGCGTCCAGGCGCTGCTGGCGGCCACGGCGGATGATCTGGCCCTGCCGTACGTGATCACGATGTCCGGGGCCGGGCACGACGCGCAGGAGATCGCGGCGATCTGCCCGACGGGCATGGTGTTCGTGGCCGGCGAGTACGGCGGGATCAGCCACACGCCGCGCGAGTACTCCAACCCGACCGCCTGCGGCAACGGCGTCGACTTGCTCGCGAACGCGATCTACCGCCTTGCCAGCGAGCCGGCCGGCTGACGGTCAGGGAGAATGGCAGACATGCCCGCAGGCTCCCAGGTCCTGACCGAGCGGTTGCTGATCCGTCCCGCGCAGGAGCCCGACCGGGCGCGGATGGTCAGCTTGTGGACCGACGAGGATTTCATGGTCTTCGCGCCTGGCCCGAAGTCGGAGGAGGCAGCGCAGCGCCGGTTCGACCACATGCTTGAGGTGCGCGAGGACGTGCCCTTCGCCAAGCAGCCGGTCATAGAGCGGGCGTCCGGAGTCATCGTCGGCTATACCGGAGTGGACTGGTTCGACTACCAAGGCCGGCTGCGGCTGGAGTTCGGCTGGCGCCTGGCGCCGGAATACCGCGGGCTCGGCTACGCCACCGAGGCCGCCCAAGCCTTGCTTGATCAGGCGAGGCGTACGTTCGTCGGCGAGATCTTCGTGATCATCGACCTGGAGAACCTGGCCTCGCAGAACGTCTGCCGCAAGCTCGGATTCACTCCGCTCGGCCAGGCCAGCCTCTACGGCGGAATGAAGAATCTGTACCGCATGGCCTTCGGGTAGCCGGGCTCTAGCCACGCTTCCATCTTCTGACTAAAGTCAGAAGATGGAAGTTGATCAAGTCGGCCAGGTGCGCCGGTTCAACCGGACCGTGACGCAGCGGGTCGGTGCGCTGAATGATGAGTTCCTGGCCCGTGACCGGCCGCTCGGCCAGGCCCGGGTGCTCTGGGAGATCGGGCCGGACGGGTGCGACGTCCGGCTGCTGCGGTCGCGGCTCGACCTGGACTCGGGGTATCTGAGCCGGCTGCTGCGCTCGCTGGAAGCCGACGGCCTGGTCGCCGTCACCCAGCACGGAGTCGACGGCCGGGTCCGCACCGCGCGGTTGACCAGCCTCGGGCTAGCTGAGAGGGCCGAGCTCGACCAGCGTGCCGAGGAGGCGGCCGAGTCGATCCTGCAGCCACTCAGCGCCCGGCAGCGAGCCCGGCTGGTCTCGGCGATGGCCGAAGTCGAGCGGCTGATGATCGCCTCGATGGTGCAGGTGGTCGTCGTCGACCCGGGTCTGCCGGCCGCCCGGTCGTGCGTGCGGGCCTACTTCGCCGAGCTGGGCCGGCGGTTCGACGACGGCTATGACCCGAGCCTCGGTGTCTCGGCCACCGACGCCGAGATGTCGCCGCCGACCGGGTTGTTCCTGCTGGCCAGCCTGCACGAGGAGCCGGTCGGCTGCGGCGGGCTCAAGCTGCTGGCCGACGGATCGGCCGAGATCAAGCGCATGTGGGTGGCGCCGTCGGCCCGCGGGCTCGGTCTTGGCCGCCGGCTGCTCGCCGAGCTTGAGCAGCAGGCCATCGCCTCGCTCGGCAGCGGTGTCGTCAAGCTGGAGACCAACCGCAACCTGGCCGAGGCGATCAGCCTGTATCGGTCGGCCGGCTACCAGGAGGTTCCGGCGTTCAACGGCGAGCCGTACGCGCATCACTGGTTCGCCAAGACGCTGAGCCGGCCGGCCGGCTAGCTGAGCTGCGCGAGGCCGATCTGGTTGCCGTCCGGGTCCTCGACCACGCACTTACGGCCAGCTTCGAGTACCTCGATCCTGGTCGGCGTGATGCCGTCGGCCGCCATCCGGGCCAGTTCCGCATCGAGGTCAGGCACGATCAGCGTCAAGACGCTCTGGCCAGCCCGGCCTGGGTCAGCCAGCAGGTACAGCGACGCCTCATTCGCGAGCCGCCAGGTCGCCTCGGCGTCATTCGGCAGCATGTCCGCCGGCCGGCCGAGCAGCCTGGCGTACCAGGCGGCGGCCTTGTCCCGGTCGGCGACGATCAGGCCGGCGAAGACGTAGCTGAGTTCCATGGGCCTAGCTTGGCTGATCGCCGCTCAGTTGTCTTAGCCGGTCAGTTGTCTTAGCCGGTCAGTTGTCTTAGCCGGGTCGGTTGTCTTTGCCGGTCAGTTGTCTTTGGCGGCGCTGAGCATGAGGCCGAGCCCGATGCCGACCATCCAGATGTCCTTGCTGACCCCGGTGCCGGCCCGGCTTGGCCAGATACTGCCCGGCTTGCGCAGCGCCGGAGTCCGCGCGTACATCGTCATCAGCGCACCGGAGAACCCGGTAAGCGCCGCGCCGGCCAGGGCGGCGGGAACGATCGGCAGCAGCAGAGCGCCGCCAATGGCGATCTCGCCGGCAGCGAGCATGCGCAGGAACTGGGCCGGCGGGATGTCCTTGAGGAGCGGGAACGCGTTCGCCGCCATCCCGTGGATCGCCTTGGCCCGCTCCTCGTCCCCCTGCCACTTCTCAAGCCCGGAATGCAGGATATAGCCGCCCGTCACGATCCGGCCGGGAATGTCGCGTGCCTTGAGCCGCAATGGAGGGTCCTTTCGCGTCAGGGGGCAGATCTGCGGTCAGGTGGGGTGCCGCAGGCATGACTCGCCGGCGCTACCGCGACGGCGAGCTGGATAACCAGCCTATGTTCCTTGCGGCCAGCGGCCAGGCCCGGGGGACAACATCGCTGACCCGTTGCTGCTGTAACTCCGCAATCGGGCACAACATCGTTGACCCCAAACGGTCGCAGGAGCAACGTTCCCGAGTCAACGATGTCGTGCCGGTCTTCGGTCGAACAACATTGCTGACCCGCCGGCGTCGTTGTTCACCGCTAAGGGGTTAGGCGGCGCGGGCTCGGAGGGTTAGGCGGGCGGCGGGTCGGGAGGGTTAGGCGGGCGGCGGGTCGGGAGGGTCAGGCGGGCGGCGGGTCGGGAGGGGAGGGTCGGGCGGGTCGTAGATGGCGTTGTGCTCGACGGTGTTGTAGATGTCCATGCCGATGGGGCGGCGCTGCTCCTCGGCGATGTGGCCGAGCAAGCCGGCGGTTCTCGCCAGCAGGGCGAAGCCGCGCAGCAGCTCAGGCGGCAGCCCGAGGTCGGCCAGGGCAGCGCCGCAGGTGCCGGCGCCGTTGAGCGGCAGGCGGCGGCCGAGTACCTCGGGATGGACGCGGCCGATCGCCTCGAACAGGCGCAAGTGCGGGCCGCGCAGGCCTTCTTCCTCGGCGATGGCGATCAGGACCGGGGTGCGCGGGTCGGTGACCTTGTGCACCGGGTGACCTAGGCCGGGCACGAACCGGCCGGCCGCCCGGGCCTGCCGCACCGCCGCCAGGGCCAAAGCGTCGTAGCCCGCGTCGTCGGTCGGGGTCTCGTGGCCGGCCAGGGCATCGGCTAGGAACCGTCCGGCGTCTTCCGTCACCCCGAGGAATCGGGAACCGCCGCCGAGCAGGCCGGCCGCCAGGGCGCCCTGGACCGAGTCCGGGGCACTGAGATACGTCAGCCGGGCCGCGATCGCGGTCGGGGTAAAGCCGTGATCGGCCAGCGCGACGAGTACGGCTTCGAAGACGCGGACTTGAGAGGGGGTCGGGCGTCGCAGGGTGACCAGCCACAGGGCCAGTTCACCGAAGGTGACCTTGCCCATCAGGTCGGCGGCCAGGTCCTGGCCGAGAACGGTGATCGTCTGCTCGTTCGAGGTGCCGATCGACGTCGGGAAAGCCGGCCCAGCGGCACCCGAATCGGTCATGTGCTGTCTCCTGTCGTCTGCGCTGGGTCGCCCGATCGGCCTGCGCCAGCGGCCTCTGGCCGGGCAGTGGCTTCTGGCCGGGCACTGGCTTCTGGCCGGGCACTGGCCTCTGGCGGGGCACTGGCCTGCGGGTCGGCGAGCCAGGCCCGGATCGATTCACCGTGCTCGTCGAGTTGGGGCGGCGGCAAGTCGTAGCGCGGCGGCGTAGCCGAGAACGTGATCGGATGCCGCATGACCGGCACCGCTCTTTTTGCGCCCGCCGCACCCTCCCCATCACCCCCCGCCAGCACCACCGGATCAAGACCGATCTCGGTGGCGAACGCGATCCCCTTGTCGATCGTGTTGATCGGCGCGCACGGGACGCCGGCGGCGGCCAGCACCGCGAACCATTCGGCCGAAGTACGCTCGGCGAGCCGTTCGATCAGCAGCGGCCTCAGGTCGTCCCGATTCAACGTTCGCAAATTGTTAAATATGAATCTTGGGTCGGTTGCGAGCTGTGGTGCACCGAGTTCGTCGCAGAGCTTGCGGAATTGCGAATCGTTGCCGGCCGTGATGACGAGTTCGCCATCGGCGGTGGGCAGCGGCTCGTAAGGGAACAGGCTGGGATGCGCGTTGCCCATCCGGAACGGGACCACGCCGCCGGCCACCACCGCGCTGGCCTGATTCACCAGGCCGGACATGGCCGATGCCATCAGGCTGGTCTCCAGGTGCTGGCCCTGGCCGGTCGCGGTGCGGTGGGCGAGCGCGGCGAGTACGCCGAGGGCGGTGTGCAGCCCGGCGATGATGTCGAAGATCGCGACGCCGGCCCGGTACGGCGGGCCGTCCGCATCGCCGGACAGGCTCATCAGCCCCGACATCGCCTGGACCAGCAGGTCATAGCCCGGCAAGCTAGCCCCGCCGGCCGAGCCGAAGCCGCTCACCGACGCGTAGATGACCGGCTCGTTGACGACTGAGACCGACGCGTAGTCCAGGCCGAACTTGGCCAGCCCGCCGGGCTTGAAGTTCTCCACGAAGATGTCGCACCGGCGGGCCAATTCGACCGCCAGCGCCCGGTCGGCCGCCAGCGCGAGGTCGAGGACGACGGAGCGCTTGTTGCGGTTGATGGACAGGTAGTAGGTGGAGGTGCCGTCGGCGGTGACGGGTGGCATCCAGTGTCGGGTGTCGTCACCGGCCGGGCTCTCCACCTTGACCACGTCGGCGCCGAGGTCGGCGAGCAGCATCGTCGCGTACGGCCCGGCCAGCACCCGGGAGAAGTCGGCGACCAGGAGCCCGGTGAGCGGGCCCGTTCCGGGCGTCGCCCCGCTCACGTGACCGGCGGGGGACTGCTCTCGATGGTCGCGGCCAGCTCGGGATCCCAGGCGCAAACCAGGCACGCGTGCTGGAACGCCGAGCGCGCGAAATCGAGGCCGGCCGCGTGCGGATCCCGCGCGGCTATGACCTCGTCCCACGGCAGGATGAACTCGCCGACGGCGGCGTCCCAGTGCGCGCCCGGCCCGGCCAGCGTGCCCTGGCTGAAGTGATCGGGCGCCGGGTGCGCGTAGGCGTAGAACGCGGCCTCCGGATGCCTGTGGTCACCTGGCCACCAGCCAATTGCCACCTCCTGGGAGTCCATCGCGTTGCGCATGATGAAGTCCTGCGAAGGCGGCTCGGCCCGCTCGCCAGAGAACAGGCTGACGGCCAGGTCGAACGAGCCCCACCAGGCGTTCACCGGGGTGGAACGGCCCCGGTACGGCGCCCGGTAGGCGGCCAGGACCAGGCCGGCCGCCGTCGCGGCCCTGAAGTACGCCTCGACCTGGCTGGTGTGATAGCTCGCGTGCTCGTCGTCCTCGTCGAGCGGCACGGTCCAGGTCACTTCCTGCGGCGTCGGGTCGATGGGCACCGGGCCGGCCAGGTCGGCGACCGCGGCCAGCAGTTCGCGGGTGACCGTGCCGACCGGGCGGTGCGGGGTCAGCGGGATCCTGGCCTGCCGGCCTGAGCTGAGCTCGACCACCGCGTCGTGGGCGTGCAGGTCGAGCGCCAGGACGAGGGACCCGGCTCCGGCCGCTCCGCCCGGCGCGGGCAGCGGCGCGGTCTCCCAGCCCCGGGCGGTCAGCCGGAGCGCGGCGTGCTGAAGCTGCGGCTCAGGCGGCGCCAGCTTGACGGCGATCTTGCCGAGCACCTGGGTGTGCGCGTGCAGCGTGTCGCACGTCTCACTCCAGTCCTTGTACGAAACTGACGGCAGTGCCTCGCTGGTCACGTCCGCTCACCTCCGGCTAGCTCAGCGCCGATGCGTTCAGCGCCGAGACGATCAGGGCCTTGATCGAGTGCATCTTGTTCTCCGACTGGTCGAACACGATCGAGCTCGGCGACTCGAAGACCTCCTCGGTCACCTCGGCGCCGTCCAGCCCGAACTGGCTGTACAGCCGCTCGCCGACCGTGGTCTGCCGGTTGTGGATCGAGGGCAGGCAGTGCATGAACTTGGTAGCCGGATTGCCGGTCGCGGCCATCAGTTCGGCCGTGACCCGGTAGGGACGCAGCTCCTCGACCCGCGTCGCCCACTGCTCATCCGGCTCGCCCATGCTCAGCCAGACGTCGGAGTAGACGAAGTCGACTCCGTGCGTCCCGGCGGCGATGTCATCGGTCACCAGGAGCCTGGCCCCGCTGCTGGCGGCGGCCGCCTCGGCGGCGGCCTGCACCTCGGGCGGCGGCTGCAGCGCCTTGGGAGCGGCGATCCGCACGTCCAGGCCCAGGATCGCGCCGGAGACCAGCAGCGACCGCGCGACATTGTTCCTGCCGTCCCCGGTAAAGCAGAACGAGATCTCCTCGACCGGTCCCTGGTGATGCTCGACCATCGTCTGGAAGTCCGCCAGCGGCTGGCTCGGATGCCAGCTGTCGGTCAGCGCGTTCCACACCGGCAGCCCGGAATGGTCGGCCAGCGCGTCGACGGTCTCCTGGGCAAACCCGCGGAACGCGATCCCGTCGTACATCCCGCCCAGCACCCGCGCGGTGTCGCCGATGGACTCCTCGACGCCGACGTGCGAGCCGGTCGGCCCCAGGAACGTGGTGTGGCCGCCCTGGTCGTAGGCGGCGACTTCGAACGCGCACCGGGTGCGGGTGGAGTTCTTCTCGAACAGCAGCGCGATCGCGGCGCCAGTCAGCCGGGGCCGCTCGGTGCCGTTCCTCTTGTCCCGCTTCAGCGTTACCGCCAGCGTGAGCAGCTCGACAAGGCGGTCTTTCGTCATGTCGGTGTCAGCGAGCAGCGAGCCTGGGTGCCTAGCCATGACCAGCACTGTATCCAGGCGCTGATCGGTCACTTTAAGAAGGTCGTTTTAAGAAGAAAGCTTTGCGCGTCGTCTGCTCCTGGGTTGCCGGAGGCCAGTCTCCTTACTGGCTCGTGCTTTCGGCGACGCTGGCTGCGGCCGACGGCGCGTCCAGCCCGCAGTGCAACGCCCGCTGTAGCTGAGCGGCTTGCAGCGACGCGGTGGCGGCGGCCGGGCGGGCGGCGGTGGCGGACACGGGCTCGACGGCCGGCTGGGCGGCGGGCTTGGCCGGGTTGCGGATCGTCAGGGCGGCCACGATGCCGCCGGCCACGCACAGGCCGGCCGAGATGAAGCACGCCATCCGGAACCCGGCGGAGAACTCACCGGCATGCAGGTACGACGCTCCCGTCAGCCCGGCCGCCGCCGGCAGCACCGCGACCGCGATCAGGCTGGCCGCCCGGGCGACGTCGTTGTTGATCGCCGAGGCCGCGCCCGCATACTTGGAGTCGACCGCCCCGAGCACCGTCGAGGTCAGCGGCGCGACATTGATGGCCAGCCCGAACCCGAACACCAGCACGGCCGGCAGCACCTCGGTGAGGTAGTTCCCCGACGCCCCGATCCTGGCGAACAGCACGAAGCTGACCGCGATCACCAGCGGGCCGAAGGTCATCTGCGCCCGGGGACCGATCCTGGCGGCCAGCGCGCCGGACTGGGCGGACAGCAGCAGCATGATCAAGGTGACCGGCAGCAGCGAGATCCCGGCTTCGAGCGCGGAGTAGCCGGCGACCTGCTCAAGCTGAATCGGCAGCAGGAAGAGCGCGCCGCCGAGCGCGCCGTAGACCGCGAACGTGACGACGTTCGCCGAGCTGAACTGGACCGACCGGAACAGCTTGAGCGGCATCACCGGCGCCCTGGCCCGGCGCTCCCACCAGACGAACACCCAGAGCAGGACCACGCCGATGATCAGCGCGCTTAGCGGCAGCGGTTTACTCCAGCCCTGGACCGGGCCGTCGATCAGCCCGTAGGTCAGTCCGACGAGGCCGAGCGTGACGAGCACGCCGCCGGCGAAGTCGACCCGCCCGGTCGCCTCCATGTCGCGCGACTCCGGCACATGCTTCAACGCCACCGCGATCACCAGCACCGCGATCGGCAGGTTGATCGCGAAGATCAGCCGCCAGGACACGGCCTGGATCAGCCAGCCGCCGATGAAGGGCCCGATCGCCGTGCCGACCCCGGCGAAGCCCGACCAGGCCCCGATCGCCTTGCCGCGATCCTCGGGCGCGAACGACGCCTCGATGATCGCCAGGCTGCCGGGGGTCAGCAGGGCCGCACCCATGCCCTGCAGCGCCCGGGCCGCGATCAGCATCCCGGTGTTGAGCGCGACCCCGCACAGCACCGAGGCGAGAGCGAACCAGATCACTCCGATGACGAAAGTGAGCTTGCGGCCGTACCGGTCGCCGAGTCCGCCCGCGAATAGCAGCAGCCCGGCTAGCGTCAGCGTGTAGGCGGTCACCACCCACTGCAGCGAAGACAGGGTGGCACCGAAGTCGTGCCCGATCGCGGGGAGCGCGATGCCGACGACGGTGGCGTCGATCGAGGCCATCGCCGAGCCGAGCACGGTCGCGAACAGCACCCACCGCCCGGGCCCGCTCTTGAGCCGCAGATCTGGTTGGCTGATTGCCGCTGCCGTCCCGCCCGCTGCTCCGCTCGGCGTGCCCACCCGGTCGCCCCCTTAGGTCAGTGCGACCAAGTTCACTCCTAAAGGCCGTGCTTGTCGAGCCAGTCCAGGCAAGCGTCGGCGACGGCCTGCCAGCCGTGGTCCACGGTGAGCGAGTGCCCGCGATCGGCGAACTCGATCAGGTCCGTCTCGGCCACGGAATGCCGGTACTGCTTGAGCGTGGCCTTGGTGATCGCCTCGGGGACCGTATGGTCCTGGCCGCCCATGGTGAGCAGCAGCGGTCCGCGATTCGCGTTTTCGGTGTTGACCGCGGCCGGGGAGTGCAGCGAGAAGTTGGCGGCGGCGGCCTCGAACAAGGGCTTGCCCGGTGCCGGGATGGTCCACTTCTCGTAGAGCGCGTTCGACTCCTCATCGGTCAGCGCGTTGCCGAAGCTGTACTTGAACTGCTCGGCGGTCAGCGAGACGGCCTTGTGCCGGTTGGCCGGGTTCTTGAACACCGGAAGCGAGCCGTGCAGCTGGGACAGCGGCAGCGGCAGCACACCCTTGATCTGCGCCGCGTCGATCCCGATCGCGGCGGCGGCGTGGTCCTCGCCGAGCAGCTTCTCGGCGATCAGGCCGCCGAAGGAATGGCCGATCACGACCGGCAGGCTCGGCAGCGACCCGATGATCTCGGTGAAATGCCTGGTCACCTCGTCGATGCCGCGGTCGGCGATGCTGTCTGGGTTGGCCCGGGAATCCGCCACGGTGGCGCCGTCGCCGGGCCATCCAGGTGCGATCGCTTGATAGCCCTTGGCTTCGAACAGCTTGACCCATGGATCCCAGGAGCTGGCGTGCAGCCACAGGCCGTGCACGAAGACGACTGATTTCGCTGGGTTACTCATGAATACCTCCATCCCCGCTGGGAGTCCGGCCGAACGTGCGGCGCCTGACTTCGTAGAGCAAGATCGCCGCCGCTGCCGCGACATTGAGCGACTCGACCGTGCCCGTCATCGGGATCGCCACCCGCTGATCGGCGGCGGCCAGCAGGTCATCGGGCAGGCCCTCGCCTTCGCTGCCGAGCAGCAACGTCAGCGGCATTCGATAGCTCGCGGCCCAGTGGTCGACGCTCGCGGTGCCGGAGGCGGCCAGAACCGCGACGGCGTTGGCACAGGCCCAGTCCAGGAACGCCTGGGGTTCCCTGGCATGGGCGATCTTGGTGGCAAAGATCGACCCCATGCTGGCCTTGACCGAGGTCGGCGCGAACGGGTCGGTGGTGTCCCCGATCAAGATGACTCCGGCGCTGCCGACGGCGTCGGCGGTCCTGATGATCGTGCCGAGGTTGCCGGGATTACCGATCTGATGCAGCGCGATGAAGACCGCGTCCGGGGCGACGGCCAGGTCCGACAGGTCGGTGCTGCGCGACCGGACGATCGCGGCCAGCCCGACCGAACCGTCGCGGCTCGAGATCCGGTCGAATAGCTCCCGGCTCAGCCGGGCGACTCGTACTCCTCGCGCCTCCTGCTCGGCGATCATGGCGGCGGCCGGTGAGCCCGGCCGCAGATCGGGGTCGACGATCAGCGTCTCGATGTCCCAGCCAGCCGTGACCGCGCGCCAGACCGGCTGCAGCCCTTCGACGACGAACGCGCCCTGCTCCCGCCTGTGCTTGCGGTTAGCCAGCAGCCGGACCCGCTTAACAACCGGATTGGCAGCGGAACTGATCGTCTCGGCCATACCCCCGCATGCTAGAGGTGGCAGGCGGCGGCTACGTCGGTGGCCGCTTCCTCGCGGGTGCCGGCGACCGGGATGCCCGGGCGCTCGAAGTCGCTCATGTAGAGGTAGGCGGCCTCGCCGGCACTGCTGGCCGCGTTCAGGGCCGGGATGTACTGCGACCACTGCTGGTTGTAGTTCACGATGGCCCCGAGCTGGGTCAGCAGGTCGGCGCTGACGTTGCCGGTCACGTAGCCGCCCGGCAGCGGGGTGAACCCGATCAGGCCGCCACCGCCAGACCCGATCGACTCCGGGTTGCCCTTGGACTCCTGGTAGATGTTGCCAGCGATGCCGGCCGCCCCTACGCCGGTGTAACCGTGCGCCATCAGGTAGGTGACGATGGCGCCGTAGTTTTCTGGCAGCAGGCCGGCGGTGCCCGTGCACGACGGGCCGGACGGCTTCGGGCTCGGGCTTGGCGACGGCCTCCGGTGAGCGGTCTTCGACGGGGCGGGGGACTTGCCCGTCGAGGGCGAAGCGGAGCCGTGCCGCCTGGCGGGCTGCTTCGACTGCGTCGGCTGCGATCGCGGCTGCGACTTTCCTGGCTGACCGTAGCGGTCCTGGGACCGGCCCGCGCCGTGTGAACGCAGAGTGGCGGTGGCGACGTGGCCGCCAGGGCCGGCGTCGGTGATCAGGTGGCTCCGGTGGGCCGCGCCAGCGTCGGCGGTCAGGGTGGTTGTCGACGCGGTCGCCTGGTGCAGCACCTGCGGGGCGGTCACCAGGGCGCCGGCTAGCGCGACCGCCGGGGCTACCCGGCCCGCTCGACGCGCCGCCTTGCCAAGGCTCGAGGGGGCTGCGTGCCGTCCTACCCGATGGAACTTCCGCTTCCTAGTGTGCGCACCCGCCTGCTTCAAGCCCCTGCCTAACTTAGGTCCGTGCCCAGCTACCCGGCCGAACCGCGCCTCTCGCCAGACCTGTCACCTGCACGTTCACCCAGCCACAGGCCAGGAAAGACGCAAACAACTCTATAGACCTAAACGGGGCGCTAATACCTCAGAAGCATTGAATAGCCCAGATGGGCTACGGGCACGCGCGAAGGCGTTAACCGGATAGGAAGGCGCCGAAGTCGCCGCGCGGATCCTTCACGCTGAGCGGCCGGGACGCCCTATCGCGCGGTGGATCCCGCGCAGGCGGCCGCGGGTCGGCCGGGTGGCGCCCGCAGGGTTCAGGTAGCGGTCGACGAACCACCCATAGACGGACGAAGATGACCCATCCGGACTACTCCAGCGTGCGCGTCCGGCGCTCGCCCGCGCACTTATCCCCGGTTAGCCCGTCTTATCCCCGGTTAGCGCTTCCTGAATAGGTCTAAAACGGATAAAATTCGACGCTAACCAGGGATAAGACGGCCGGACCAGGGATAAGCGGCCGGTTTGGGCCGGGCCGGGCTGGCTGGGCCGGGCTGGCTGGGCCGGGCTGGGCTGGGCTGGGCGGCTTGGGCTGGGCGGGTTAGGACTTGACCTTGAAGGGCCAGGTGTAGGTGGTCTTGGGGCCGTTGTGGATGGTGACCTTGAAGGTGCCGGCCTTCAGGGTGCCGCTGGGGAACAACAGCACCGCGTGGTCGCCCTTCAGGATCGCCAGGCCGGTTGGCCCGTAGACGGTATCGGTCGAGTGGTAAGTGAACTGGTCGACCAGGCACAGGGTGCGTCCCGAGGTGCCTTCCGAGCCGCCGTGGGGGAATGCCAGCGTGGCGGTGAGCTTCTTCGCCGGGGTCTTCGGCAGCAGGACGATGATCGGCAGGCCGACCGGCTTGTTCTTGGCCGCCTTGGGGTAGTGGCAGCTCTGCAGCGGGTTCGGCAGTTCGTTGCCGGAGTACGAGGTCAGGTTGGTCGTCACGTTCCGGCCGGGGAACATGATCGGCTTCGTCGTCGGGGTGAAGTTGAGTCCACCGAGCACGTCGAGGCCGGCGCCGGCGAACCCGGACGCGAACGCGACCTTGGTCAGGCCCTGTCGCAGCATGCCGATCGCGTGGAACGGCGCGGCCAGCCAGAAGTCGATGTCGAACAGCCCCTCGCCGCCGCCGCTCAGCAGGTCGGCGTGTGACCCTTCGAGGCCGCTGAGCAGCAGGTCGCTGCGGGAGCCTTCGAGCGCGCCCGACTTGGTGTAGTACTTGCTCTTCGGGTTCTCCGTGTGAGCGCTCGCGTACTGGCCGGTCATCAGGCTGGGCGGGGTGTCCTGCAGGTACTTCAGGTGGTTGAGTATCCCCTTGTCCCAGGCGGCGTTGCTGGTGACTGGCTTGAGGCCGGCGCCGACGCGGTAGTAGTTGATCTCCTGCAGCCAGGTCCGCGCCTTGGCGGCCGAAGCACTCGCCGGAACGGGAGCGACTCCGACCGCCAGGGCAGCGAGGACCGGTATGGCGGCGGCCGCAGCCGCCGCCAGCCTTGCCCGCGCCGTGATCAACGGGCCAGCGCGCCCATCGGGTCCCAGGCCGGCAGCACGATCGGCTCGGTCGCCAGGGCCTGCTGGAGCGCGGCGGGCAGCGTTTCCTTCCGGGCGGCGATCTCGAAAACGTACTCGTCGAACCACGAGTCGTTCATCGTGTAGAAGCCTTCCTTGCCCCGGTCGGTGCCCCAGCTGTTCTCGACCCGCCACTTCCTGGTGACGCCGTCGGCCACGTCGACGCCGGTGAAAAGCATCGCGTGGGTCATCAGCGACTCGCCGTAGATGAGCCGGCTGGCCTTGTCCAGCGTGAACTCGGTGTCGTACACGCCGTCGAGGTCGTACAGGTCCTTGTCCCAGATGCCGTACTCGCTGCTCATGTTCTGGCCGACGTCGCAGCCGAACCAGACCGGCTCGCCGCCTTCCATCGTGTCGGCCGCGATCTTCTTCATCAGCGACATGTCGACATTGAGGTAGGTCACCGGCGGAGCGCCGAGCACGTTGCCGAGGTATTGCACGGTGAACGTCCGGCCGGTCGGGCTGGTCGGACGCGGGTCGTGCACGATGCAGACGTAGTCGTCCAGCGGCAGGTCGACGTACTTGGCGGCGAACTCCTGCGGCGTGATCACGCCGTCCCGGTGGAACTCGCGGTCCTTGTCGGTCCACTGCCAGTCGAATCGCTCCGGCGGCGTGCCGAGGTGGATGCACAGCGCCCGGAAGACCACCTTCAGCACCTCGGCCTTCTCGGCCCGAGCCGCTTCGACGCCGCCGGAGGCGGCCGCGGCCCGCACCGACTTGGCGCCCTGGCGCAGGAGTTTGCGCAGCACGTCGTTCATCCGGCCGGTGTTGGACGAGCTCTGCGTCTCCGGCATGAACTGCTTCGGCACCAGGCCGTGCTTGTTCACGATCGCGATGAACATGTTCCACTGGCCGCCGTCTTCGGCCGCCGACGAGGTCAGCAGGTGGGCGACGGTCCGGTCGTCGGGATCGCGGTCGGCCGTCTCGATGATTGCCTCAAGGAGGTAGTTGGCCCTCTCGATCTTGTCCCAGAACATCGCGAAGTTCTGGGAGAACTCGAACTCCTTCAGGTTCATCTTCTTCATCGCGCCGACCCGCAGCAGGTTCAGCCCGGCGAACAGCCAGCACCGGCCGCTGCGCTCCTGGCTGGTGACCTTCCAGTCATCGAGCAGGGTCGATACCGCATGGTCGGTGTTATTGACGATGTCCCGGTTGATCGCGACGTCGTCGATCGTTACCCGGGTAACCGCGTTCTGCGCGAGCCGGTAGGCGGGGTTGGCGGAGAAGTCCTTACGTAGCAGCTCGGTGTCTACAGCGCTGAGTGTCTTGTCCATTCCCCGGACCCTTCTGCGTTGACATGCGACCTTCCTTCCAACTTACCTCGCCCGGTTTGGGCGGTCATGGTCGAGTCAGGTCAGCTGTCATCATTGACAGCATGGTCACATTCTGCGGGCCGGTCACAGCCGGCACAATCACAAAACCGGCGTCGATGCTGACGGTGGATCTCGCTACCAGCGGTTATGCCGAGGAAGAGTTCCTGGCCGAGGGCATGGCCGCCGGCTATGACCTGACCGGCGAGGCCGGGCCCGACGGCCGCTGGACGGCTGCGCCGGCCGAGTCCGAGCCGTACCGCACCCGGGTGCTGGTACGCCGGCCGGCCGACCCGGCGCGATTCAGCGGCACCTTGCTGATCGAGTGGCTGAACGTGTCCAGCGGCTTCGAGGCCGACCCGGACTGGATGTTCCTGCACCCGGAAGTCCTGCGGGCCGGGCACGCCTACGTCGCGGTATCGGCGCAGGCGGTCGGTGTCGTCGGCGGCGAGGCCAGGCTCAACCTGTCCGGGGTCACCCCGCGCGGCCTGGCTGGTGACAACCCTGAGCGGTACGGGACGCTGGCCCATCCCGGCGACCGGTACTCGTTCGACCTGTTCAGGCAGATCGCCGAGGCGGTCAAGGAGGCCGGGCCTGCAACCGAGACCGTGCTCGGCGGGCTGAGACCGGCCCGGGTCCTGGCCATTGGCGAGTCGCAGTCGGCGATCTACCTCACTAGCTACATCAACGCCGTCCAAGCTTTCTCCCAAGTAATTGATGGTTTTCTCGTACATAGCCGTGGAGCGGGAGCCGCCGCCTTGTCGGGCGAGCCCATCGATCCGCCGAGCGTGACGCAGGGAGTGCGCATCCGCGACGACGGGCGCGCGCCGGTGCTGATTGTCGAGACCGAGGGTGACCTGCAGCCGCCGCTGGCGTACCGGCTGGCCCGGCAGGCCGATTCTGAGCGGCTCCGGGTGTGGGAGATGGCCGGGACCGCGCACGCCGACGACTACCTGATCGGCGCGGGCGCGGAGTTCTTCGGCATCGGCTGGCGGATCAACGCCGGGCCCCAGCAGTACCTGGTCAGGGCCGCCCTGCGTGCCCTAGTCGACTGGACCACCGGCGGAACGCCGCCGCCTGCCGCCCCGCCCATCCAATTCGAGGCTGGCAACGATCAGGCGCCGGTCATCGCCCGCGACGAGGCGGGCAACGCGATCGGCGGCGTGCGCACCCCGCTCGTCGACGTCCCGGTCGCCGCGCTCAGCGGCGAGGGCCCGCCCGGCCAGCCGCTCAGCTGGCTGGTCGGCCAGACCGTGCCGCTGCCTGACGACGAGCTGGTCCGCCGGTACGGCGATCACCAGGGTTACCTGGCCGCCTTCACCGAGTCGCTGGACGCGACGATCGCGGCCGGGTTCGTGCTGCCCGAGGATCGCGAGGCGCTGCTCGGGCAGGCGGCCGGGTTCGCATTCCCAGACCCCCCAGAACCGCCCGCGGCGCCGGCGGCATAATGGCTCAGATGCCGCCCCGAACTGAGACCTACCTGCACGGACATCACGACAGCGTGCTCCGCTCGCATCGCTGGCGCACCGCCGAGAACTCGGCCGCCTACCTCCTTGACCGGCTGGCGCCATCAGCCAAGGTGCTCGACGTCGGCTGCGGGCCTGGCACGATCACCGCCGGGCTGGCCGCCCGGGTGCCGTCCGGCCAGGTCATCGGCATTGACCGGACGGCCGACGTGCTGGACGAGGCCCGTGCGTTCGCGGTCGAGCAGGGGGTCAGCAACGTCAGCTTCGGGGTTGGCGATGCGTACCATCTCGGGTTCGACGACGACACGTTCGACGTGGTGCACGCGCACCAGGTGCTTCAGCATCTCGCTGACCCGGTGGCGGCGCTGCGCGAGATGCGCAGGGTCTGCCGCCCGGGCGGCGTGGTCGCGGCCAGGGACGGCGACTACGGCGGCATGTTCTGGGCGCCGGACGATCAGGAACTGGCGGAGTGGCAGTCCTTGTACCGGCAGGTCGCCCACGCGCTTGACGGCGAACCGGACGCGGGCCGGTACCTGCTGGGCTGGGCCAGGCAGGCCGGGTTCAGCGAGGTCGAGGCGTCTGGCGGCGCGTGGTGCTACACCGGCCCGCAGGACCGGGCGTGGTGGTCGGCGGCCTGGGCCGAACGGCTGACCGACTCCCCGTTCGGCGACCGCGCCGTCGAGCACGGCCTCGCGACCAGGGACGACCTGGCGCGCCTCGCTGGCGCCTGGTTGCGCTGGGGCGCCAGCGAGGACGCCTGGTTCTTCATCCCGCACGGTGAGATTCTGGGAACTAAATAACCTTTCCGGCAGAAAGCTTTGCGCGGGTTCGTTACGGCTGCTGCCGGAGGCCGGTGACGTTGCCGTCGGCGTCCCTGACCGCGGCGACCAGCAGGCCGCCGCCGACATCGCGTACGTCCTGGACGATCTGGGCACCGTTGGCGTCGAGCGTGTCGACTGCCTCCTTGATGTCCTCGACGTCGACGTAACCGACCGGGCCGGTCAGACCCAGGCTGTGGCCGTTCGGGTCGAGCCCGAGCTCAAAGTCGCCGATCCTGAACCCCACGTAGTACGGCTGCTCGGCGTACGGCCTGGTGCCGAGCAACTTGGTGTAAGTCGCCGTCGCGGCGGCAATGTCGGTGACCGGGTAGATGACCAGGTTCATGCCTGAAGACACTTCTCAGTTCTCCTTATTTTGGTAGTTCGCTGATGTTGTCTCGGCCTGGTTCTCCTCATTTTGATAGTTCGCTGATGTTGTTTCGGCCTGGGGCGGGAGCCGGTTTACAGTTGGCCGGCGTAGAAGCCGAACCTGGACAGCGGCTCGGTGATCTCCCTCTCCTCATAGGCCAGATGCGAGAGCAGCGTTTCGGCCAGCAGGTCGATCGCACCCTCGATCTCGGTCAGGTTCCCCGGATTACTCACAAGATTCACAAGTGCCCGGTCGATGTCCTGCAGCACCTCGTGGATGATCACGTGCTCGGCCTCAAGCCGGTCGATGACCGGGGCCAGCTTCGGATCGCGGCCGCGCAGGTGCGGGAAGACGGCGCTGTCCTCCATGCCATGATGCGCGGTCACGAACGTGCAGTAGGAAGCGCAGTAGGCGCCGAGGGTCCAGTTGTTCTGCCGCATGCTCATCTCGTTGATGGCATCGCGGGCCCGGTCGATCGACAGGGCGCCCTGCTTGACCTGCCGGAGCAGGTCCCGGATCTGGTCGAGTTCGCCGCGCAGGTGATCGTGCACCTGGCTGAGGTGCCGGCCGATCGCCCGGCCGCGGGCGGTGTAGACGTGGCCGTCCGGCGATGGCGGCGCGGATGGCCGGGTCGACGGATCCCAGACCTGGCCGCCGGGCAGGCGCGTACTCGTCTGTTCTGGCATGCCTTGACCGTACCGGATAGGTGAATGTTCAACTGACCGGATCACGTGCCCCGCGCGGGCCGGTCGCCTTACCTCAGCCCGGTCGTCAGGCCAGACGCTAGGGGGTCGCTCGACGCCAGGCGTCGGCCAGGGCGACATAGCTGGCCTTGCGCCGGTCCCGGCTCACGCTCGGCGTCACCACCACGATCTCGTCGGCCTGCGCCCGCTCCTTCATCTCAAGCAGCCGCCCGGCCACGAACTTCGGCTCGCCGGTCACCATCTTCCCGTCGTCGGTCCGCCGCGACCTGAACTGCTCGGACCCGGCCAGCTCGCGAACCTGCTCAGGCCGCACCGGCTCCCTGATGTTCCGGCGCAGGTTCGCGATCGTCAGCGCCCAGCCCGCCTCGAACTCAAGCACCGCCTCCTCATCCTCGCTGGCGAACGCGAGCACGGACATCGCCGAGTACGGCTCGTCACCTGGTGATCGCGGCTCGAACGACGCCCGGTAATCCCGCAGGGCCTCGAACGCCAGGTCCGGGCTCATGTGATGCGCGAACGCGGCGCTCATGCCGTTGACGGCCGCGAACTTCGGCCCGTACTGGCTGGATCCGAGCACGAAGAGCTCTGGCTGCTCGTCGATCACCGGGGCCGCCACGAGCTGGCCGTACGGGTGGCCCTCGGGGAACCCCTCGCCGAGCCATCCCAGCAGCTCGCCGACCTGGCCGGGAAACTCCGCTCCAGGATCGACGACCTTGCCGCGACGCAAGACGTGCGCGGTCAGCGGATCGGTCCCGGGAGCCCGGCCAAGCGCGAGGTCGATCCGGCCCGGGTACATGGCCAGCAACGTACGGAACGTCTCGGCGACCTTCAGAGGCGCGTGGTTCGGCAGCATGATGCCGGCCGCGCCCACCCGGATCGTCGAAGTCTGCGCACCGACGTGCGCGATCAGCAGTTCGGGGGCGCTGCAGGCCAGGCTGGTCATGTTGTGGTGCTCAGAGACCCAGTACCGGCGATAGCCGGCCGCCTCGACCGCCCGCGCGATCCCGACGGCCCCGGCCACGGAAGACGCCGCGCTCTCCCCGTACTCGATCCCGACGAAGTCGAGCACCGCCAGCGGCAGAGGCTCGGTGTTGGGCGACTCGGTGTTGGGGGGCTCGGCGTTAGGCGGCTCGGCGTTGGGCGACTCCGTATGCGTACTCACGCCCTCTCCAAGCGGCGGTTGCTAGCGGGCATTCCCGGCAGTTCAACGCTCCGCTCTGCAAGGCGGGCGTTATGGCGGTGGCGAGGAGAGGCTGGTGGCTGGCCTGATCGCGTGCCGCCAGGCGGGGCCGATCTCGCGCACCTGTCAGCCCGCGCCTGTCCCTGGCCGGTGAGCAGCATCGGTGCCCTCCCGATGCGGTAGCCCGGGACGGAACAGGCGCGGGTGGCCACCGAGGTTGTCCTGGCAACACCAGAGAGGCACAGAGGCGGTAACTTCCTGGGACGCAACGACATCAGGTGGCCACCGAGGCGGTCGCGTCCGGCCGGGCCGGGTGCTCGCCAGCCCGGCGGGAGGTTCGTGGGGCGGGGGGTTCGCCGGGCGGGAGGGTTCGTGGGGCGGGAGGGTGCGCCGGGCGGGAGGGGCGCCGGCCGTTGACGGCAACGCTGACCCGGGGCTGCTGTGACCTGGCTCGGGAGTACGACATCGTTGACCCGTGCGCGCACCTCCAGCAACGCCGCCGGGTCAGCATTGTCGTTGCGTCCCGGCGAGGTACAGCAACGTTGGCCCGTTGGCGTTGTGGTCTGTGCCTGGGCTAGGGGGACGGGAGGGGGCCGCAGGGGTGGAGAGTGTGGACTGGGACGGTGGTGGCCAGGGCGGCGTGCAGGGTCGTGCCGTCTTGGTTGGTCTTGGGCAGGAGGTCGGTGAGGTGGATGGGGGTGGGGGGCCAGTTGGGGGGTGGTGGTGACGCGATCACGGTGGGGCCGGTTACGTCCAGGGCGGAGAAGGGCGCGGCCAGGCCGTGGCCGGTCAGCTTGACCGCTGCTTCTTTACGGGTCCAGATGGTCATGAAGTGGGCGGCCCGGTGCGGGCGGTCTACCAGCAGGAACTGGTGCTGCTCGGCCGGGGAGAAGATGCGGTCGGGCAGGTCGTCGGCGGCGCGGTCTGAGATGGCTTCGATGTCGACGCCGACCTTTCCTTTGGCGACGACCGCGAGCAGGAGCCAGCCCTTGGCGTGCGACAGGTTGAAGTCGAGGGTGGTGCCAGGGAGGTAGGGGCGGCCGTGGTCGGCGCCGCAGTACTGGCAGTCGCGGGCAATCTTGATCTCGGCGGGCGGGCGGCCTAGGTAGTGGGCTAGAACCAGGCGCTGCGCGGCGCGGGAGACGATGAAGGTGTCTTTGGCGTGGGCGACCTTGAAGCGCTCAGCCCGCTCAAGCTCGGCATGGTCCAGTAGTGCCTGGTAGCGGTCCGCGCTGGTAGTGGGAGTTGCCCAGAGGTGGCAGACGCCCTCGGCCGGAAAGGTGCCGGCCTCGGGCACGGTCAGTGGTTCCCAGATGGTCCCGTCCACAGGACAAACAGTAGTCGGGGCGGGCTTGTGGCGTGGCGGACGGTAATCGGGTCCGTTGACACTGATGGGGCCTGATACTAGCATCGAAGTGCAGGATTAAATAGTAATTTACTGGTACGCCAGACGACTACTGAGATTAATAACTCTAGCCGATAAAGTGCCGCTCGGGAAAGTTGCTTATGGATATCGAGGCTGTGGTTCGCGAGGGCTTAGTGCAGGTGCTTGAATCTGAAACTGAGCCGGCGGATATTAATCCTGAGGTCGATATGGCCGAGGTCTACGGGCTAACCTCACTCAACAAGGTGATCTTCCTTATGTCGGTATGTGATGACACGAACGTGAGCTTGGCCGAGTTCACCGAGCCCGATGTCGCGCGAATGCGTACTGTGCGTGACGTGGTTGACGCGTTGTCCGAATTCACGAACGGGACGGATTCGGCATGAGCTGGGCGGAACGGGCGGCCGTGCAGCTGGAGAACGAATACGTGCTGCTGCGTCCCGTGCAACCGGAGGCTCGGGCCGAGCTGAAGGCAATAGCGATAGAACCCAAGATCTGGCGGTATTTTCCCTTCCGGGTCGCGACCGAGGCCGATTTTGACGTGTTCTTTGAGCTGGGCCTCACTGACATGAAGGCCGGCACGAGAGTCGCCTATTACATCGCCAGTAAGCGCACCGGCGGGGCAGCGGGCAGCATGAGCTTCGGTAATCTGGCCGAGAAAGACGGGCGGCTCGAAATAGGCTGGTCCTGGCTCGGGCTTGAATCGCAGGGTACGGGCACCAATAGGTGGGCCAAGTTCCTCATGATGCAGCATGCATTCGAGCAAATGGGAGTTGAGCGGGTCGAATTCAAGACCGATCAGCTGAACGTCCAGGCTCGGCACGCTCTGTGCAATATCGGCGCCCGCGAGGAGGGCACGCTGCGTAGCTTCAACCCGATGCCGGACGGCCGCCGCCGCGACGCCGTCTACTACAGCGTGCTCAAGGCCGAGTGGCCTGAGGTCAAGGAGCAACTGCTGACTAAGCCGAAAGTCGAACGGGCCGCGACGACGGCGGAGCCGACCGGATGAGCGCGGGGACATTACCGTTCGTCCGGGTCAGCGGCGATCCGTTCGAAGTTGGTTACCAGCACGGCCAGGCTCGCCGGGCCGCGCTCCGCGAGTTCATTGATGATGACCTGACCAGGATCAACAAGCTCGCCGCCGCTCCGACCACGCTCGCCGAGCTCAGCCCGGTGCTCGCCGAGTACTCGGCCGCGATCGCGGCGGCGACGCCCGCGCTCAGCGAGGAGATCGCAGGTCTGGCCCAGGGCGCTGATCTGGCCGCCGCCGAGGCGGTACTCCTGCAGACCCGGCGGGAGCTGATCGGCTTTCAGAAGATCCCGGCTCGGGGTGACTGCACCACCTATGCGAGCTTGTCGGCCGGACCAGATGGCACCCCGGTCTTAGCCCAGACCGTCGACCTCAACGGCAATCTCGACGATCAGATCGCCGTGCTCGACATCGAGCTGTCAGGACCGGGACACCGGCGCGCGCTAGTGCTCAGCTTCGGCGGCCTGCTCGGCTATCTCGGCATCAACAGCGACGGGCTGGCGATCGGCCTGAACCTGGTGCTCGGTGGTACCTGGCGACCCGGCTTACCGCCGTATCTGGCGATCAGGCACCTGCTCGACACCGCGACCAGCGTCGACCACGCGCTCGACATCCTGCCGACGCTGCCGCTGGCCAGTTCGCGCTCGCTCACCGTGTGCGACCAGGGCAGCCTGGCCTGCGTCGAGATCCTCGATAACCAGATCCGGCTGACCACAGAACCCGATGCCGTCGAGTCGACGCATACCAATCACTTCCTGCATCCCGACTTCATTGCTGCCGACGAACTCAACGTGTTCGCCCGCAACTCCTCGTTGCAGCGGCTGAAGGCCTGCCGGGCCGGTCTTGCCGGGTTCGCAGAGTCGAGGACGGCCGTCGGGGTCGAGGAGCACTTCGCGCTGCTCGCCCAGCCGGGTGTCTGCGTGGCGGACACCAAGGACATCCGGCGAGAGCGGACCGTCGCGGCGGTGGTCATGCTTCCGGCGCGCGGCGAGCTGCACGTAAGGCCAGGGGACCCGGCGCAGGCCAGCACGGTTACGCATGGGATCGCACAGCCGTGAGCGGGTTGGTGGGCACAGCCGTGAGCGGATTTATGGGTACAGCCTTGAGCGGATTGGTGGGGACAGAGCCGTGAGCGGATTGATGGGCACAGCCATGAACGACTCGTTGACCTCGCCGTGGTTCGTTACCCGACCGGGTCCCGCCCAGTGGTCGGCTCGGATCTTCTGCTTCCCGCACGCCGGCGGCAGCCCGCGCGCCTTCCTTGACTGGCAGGACGATCTGAAGGATGACGCCGAGATCGTCGCGATTTGTCGTCCGGGCCGTGAACACCGCGCCGCCGAGCCCGCGCCGGCGATCGGCGAGTACATCGACGGCGCTGCGGCCGCGATAGCGGCGGCCGCGCGGACCGATCACCGGCCCTGCTACCTGTTCGGGCACAGCCTCGGTGCGCTGGTCGCCTTCGAGGTGGGCCGGAAGCTGATCGCTTCCGGAGTGCTGATCCCGCATCACTTCGTTGCCTCCGGCTGCTCGGCGCCCAGCCTGCTGCCGTCGCAGCGGGTCAAGGAGATCGCCACGTTGTCGGGCAAGGAGTTCGCTGAGGCGGTCGGGTTCTTCGGCGGCCTGTCGGCCGAGGTGATCGCCGACGACGAAATGCGCGAGCTACTGCTGCCGGGCGTGATCGCGGACTTCCGCATGGCGGTCGGCTATCGTTACGTCCCGGCCGCGCCGCTCGACATCCCGGCAACGCTCGTGATCGGCCGCGATGATCCGCATGTCCGGGAGGATGCGGCCGCGCCGTGGGCAACCGAGTTTGCCCAGTCGGTGTCTCGGCACTGGGTCGCCGGCGGGCACTTCTATTTCGATGATCGTCCGGAGACGATCATCGAAATCCTGAGCCAGGTCGTCCGGGCCGACCAGCACGTTGAGCTGATCTAGATGACCGCCGGCCCCGTGAACCTGCTCGGTCCCGCCTACGTGCTGGGCGAGCACGAGATCGCCCACACCGCGATCGATAACCTCGGTGAGCTGGCCAGGCGGTTCAAGCTGGCGCCCAAGCCCGACTTGTGGGGCTGGGGGACGATCCGCACGACCAGCAGGGAGCTTGCGGACCTGGCTGTGCAGGCCGGAGCGGCGACGCTGAAGACGGCCGGGATCGACACCGCATCGGTCGACGCGCTGGTTCTGTGCTCGAACCGGATCCCGGGCCCGGCCGAAGGGCACGGCCAGTTCGTCGCCGACATCTTGACCGGCATCGGGCTTGGCGACATCCCGGCCTACGGGGCGAACCTGAACCGGTGCGTGAACCTGCTGGCCGGGATCGACCTGGCCCGGGCGCTGGTCGTGAGCGGGCGATATGGCCGGGTCCTGGTGATCACGACCGACAAGGTCGCCGAAGGCGCGGACCGGATGTCGCAGTTCGCGCTGTTCAGCGACGGGGCGGCATCGTGCGTGATCGCCGCCAGCGAGGTTGGCGGCCGGGCGGCGGGACCGGCCCCAGGCTTCGAGGTGCTGGGATGCGCGACGGCACAGGAGACGGCGACGCTGGAATGGACCAGCCAGATCAGCGCGGACCTGGCCAAGGACGTGAACGAGCAGTTGCTCGGTGCGGCCGGGCTCAAGCTCGGCGACGTCACCGCGCTTGCCCACGCCAACTTGTTCACGCCGCTGCTGGTGATGAAAGAGCGGCAGGCCGGGTTCAGCCCTGACCAGCTCTACCTGGACAACATTCCCCGATTCGGGCACTGTTTCGCCGCCGATCCGCTGATCAACCTCGTTGACCGGATTGGGCTCGGGCACCTGAAGGCTGGCAGCTACTGCCTGCTCGCCTCCAGCGTCCCCGGTTCACGGATCGGTGCGCTGCTGAGGAGAATGTCATGACCTCGACGCCAGCACCGTTCTTTGAGCCGCCGGACCTGATCGCGGCGCTGCCGGTCCGCCCGTTCGAGTTCAGCGCGGTCGCTTGCCGGGAAGCCGACTCGATTGTCGCCGGACCAGCGCCCGCGCTCTTCCGGCGGCTGATCTCCGACCAGGAATCCGAATCGACCTGGCTCGTCGCGCGCCGGGTACTCGATGCGTTCGGAGATCCAGCGCCGGCCGACGATTTGAGTGCGAACGAGATCGCCGAGCACGTCGCGGGGGTCAGAGCCGGCCTGGCGGCAACCATCGAGTCCCTGGCGGCAGGGAGCGTCGGTGCCGAGGCGCGCGATGCGGTGCTGCGGCAGCGAGCCGTGCTCGGGCTGCTAACCGGCTGCTGGCTGGACGTGCTGAGCCAGCCCGCGACTCAGCCGTCGGTGATCGTGAACCGGCTGTTCGCGCAGCACTTCACGCTGCGCGGCGAGGCCAACCCCAGGCGCTCCCTGCACTACCGGCGTCGGCAGCGGCTTGAGCAGGACGGCGTGTTCCTGCCGGAAATCGCGGCCGCCGACTTCCTCGCCGCGGCCGATGCTCGCCCGCTGACCGCGCTGCACGGAAGCTTCTACCTGGCGCTGTCCAGGCTGCCGGCCAACTTCTTGCCCGAACTGATCGGCGTCCACTACGCCGTGCTCACCATCGGGGTCGATGACCTGCTGCTCGGCCTGGACCCGATGATCAGCGAGACCGAGCTGCGATCGGTACTCGCGGCCTACCTGGATTTGGCCGGCCCGGTGGAGCGGACCCGGCTGCACGCCGGGCTGCGGGTCGCGCTGAATCTTGAACGCGAGCACGTCAAGATGCTCGGCGAACTCGCTGCCTGGCACCGCGAGCTGCCGCTGGAGTCGAAGGTCGCGGCCGTGATCGCCAGGCACGCCCCGTTCGCCGGTCGGCATCACAAGGAGGTCAGGGTGGGTGACCGGCCGCTAGCCGAAGCCTTCACCGACCCCCAGCTCGACCTGGCTCAGTTCCTGGACGATTTCCGCGAGTCCAAGCAGGTGCGGCGTACGCCGGACGGGTTGTCGGCTTTTGTCCGGGCCTACAAGTTCGGCGGGCCGATGTTCGGCATCTTCAGCGAGCGCGAGGCGGCCGTCTTCGCGGACTGGGTCGCCTCGGTTCAAGCGGGGGAGCGGCCGCCGATCGAGGTCGTTCCGAACACGGTCGGCGACGATCGGGCGCAGGCGCGGACGGCCGCGATCCTGGCCAGCCGGCCGGCCGATGTGGTGGTGCGGGATCCGGGCGAACCCGGTGACCGAGAGCTTTTCTACCGGCTGGTGAACATCGAGAACTTCGCCAGCACCCTGCCGCTGGCGGCCGAGCGGGCCGAGCAGCTGTTCGGAGCGGCCGAAGTCCTGTTCACCTGCGGGGCGGGCGGCCGGTACACCGATGCGAGTTACTTCCCGTACAGCGCGGACGCGCTCTACGCGAGAGCCGAGCAGGTCTACTGGGACAAGCTGGTCAAGCCATATCAGCCCTTGACCGAGATCCCGGACCGGGACGAGGTCGTGTTCCTGCAGACGACGTACGCACTCGGCGCATTGGTTGACGCGACCTGGATCCACCGGACCGCGAACCTGGGCCGGTCAGAGCGCCGGTGCGACGCCGCGCTGTTCTCGATCTACGCCGACGAGATGGGCTTCGGCGACCTGCGCAAGAACCACATCACGCTGATTCACCGCGCGCTGCACAGCATGGACATCAGGCTGCCGCACATCAGGGACGTGGCGTTCATGAAGCAGGGCGAGCTGCCGGATCCGCTCTACGGGTTCTCGCTGCACCAGCTGTGCATGGCGCTGTTCCCTGACACGTACTACAACGAGATTCTTGGCTACAACCTCGCGATCGAGATGTTCGGCCTCGGCGAGCTGCGGCTGCACGAGGTCCAGAAGCTCAACCACTACGGGTTCGACGACTGCTACGAGCAGGCGCACCTGACGATTGACAACATCTCAGCCGGGCACAGCCGGCAAGCCGCCGACATCATCGTCGCCTACCTCGACGAGGTCCGTCGCGTGCTCGGGGACGCGGCGGTCGACCGCGAATGGCGCCGAGTCTGGCGCGGCTACGCCTCCCTGGCTTACTTCGTCGAGCACGCCTTGCTCAAGCAACTAGCGGCAAAGCCCGAGGACGACTCCTTGAGCCTGCTGATCTAGCAGGGACGAACGGGCCGATCCTGGCCCACAGGCACCGACGGTCAACATGTGGGGATCATGTGGCCTGCCTTCATGGTCTTTTGTCACCGCCTGACCGCATCGTGTAATCAGCGGGTTTCGGGAGAGGGGGTGACTAAATGCCAGAAGTGATGCTGGTGCTCGGTGCCGCGGCGATCTTCGTAGTCCCGGCCATCGTCAGGCTCATCAAGCAGCTCGTCGAACTGCTGGTGAAGATGATCGCCGCGGCGTTCACCGTGATGTTTTTCGTGCTCGTGCTCACGGCCTTTGTCGCGCACGGGAAGCTCTAACCGACGGTCAGGCCGTTGAACTGGACCCGCGTCCAGTTCGATTCGATGCCGGCCAGTCCGGTGGCATAGGCCGAGTTGGTCACCTGCGCGACCGCCGTGCCGTCGACCGTAGCGGTGAGCTGGTCCCCGGCCGCCGCGAGTGCGATGGTATGCCAGGTGTTGGGGGAAATGCCGGTGACATTGCCCGAGGCGAGCACCTTCGCCCCCGCGTTCGAGACGTTAAGCAGCAGCTGCCAGGCTCCGTTACCGCG
>DASYAT010000104.1:0-29864 GCA_036501205.1 Streptosporangiaceae bacterium
AGAAGATGTCCTCGACGAATGGGTCAGACCCCGTAATCAGCAGTCCGCGTACGGCCTCCGCGTCCGCCTGGAACCCGGCCTGCGCCGCCCAGCCTGCGATCTGCTCCGCCGTCTGCGGAGCGGCGTCCAGCACTCGCTGCACCGCCGCTCCGTCGGGCTCGTCTTCCCACTCGCCATCGGGATCAGCGAGGTAGTCCAGCATGCCCTCACCGTCGGCCGACTCCGGGTCGAGAAAGCTCATCCAGCCCGCTCCGGAGGGGGCCAGACCTCGAATCTGGCTCATTGCACTGTCAGCCACGGTCGCGATCATGACCGGGGCGCCGGTCGCAGCAACCAGCTCGGTCAGCCACCAGTCGTAGTCCTCGCCGGGGAGAAAGTGGCACACCTGGACGGTCTGCCAGCCACCCGGCCGCTGCTGGCACACGCTCAGGCAGTCCTGGTCCCCGTCGCTGCATCCCGGCTTGGTAGCGAACGGCGCTAGCTCACCCAGCGGCTGGCCGCTTCGCGCCACGACGAAGTCACCCCAGTAACCCACGATTGCCTCCCCTGCGGATAAGCCGGCCGAAATGACCGGGAGAAGACTACCGGCCCCCGGACTAGTCCCCGTCCCCCGGCCGCTACAGGAAGTTATTCGGCCAGATCATCGTCCGCCACATGTGCGCGACCGGCGACCCGTCAAATCCGAGCCCTTCCTCAGGCTGCCGGAAGTTCCGCCCGACCACGTCGTCGAACTCATCGAACGTGACGACCACGTTCGGATCGAAGGAGTACAGGTCGTTGATCGTGACCAGCCGCGAGGTCATGTACCACCGATGACGACGCGCTGCCTCACCCTCACGGCACAAGTACTCCGGCGGCCGGTATTCATCCCCGAAATAGCCGAGGTAAGCCTCCGGGTACTTGTACCCCACCGACTCATCCGCGAAGTAGCGCAACGCCTCGTGCTTCTCGATCGCCCACGCCACCTCCTCATCCACATACGGCCCGACGAGCTGCGCCGCCTAGTAACCGTGATTGGCCGACAGCAGCCCGGCGATCGCGATGTCGTGCAGCAGGCACGCGGTGATCACCTTCTCGTCGAGACCGCGCTCCCGCGCCAGCCGTGCGCTCTGCAGCAAGTGGTTGAACGGAACCTTCCCGAACCGCAGCTCGTAAAGTCACGCAGCGCCGGCCGCTCGGGCATCTGCGGCGGCGCGGGATCGTCGCCCATCATCATGACCGTGTCCGGCCGCTTCGACAGCGCCATCAGCGGGCCCGCGGCCGAGCTCAGCGGCGTGCCCGTGGTCGCCGCCGCCGGCGGCATGATCACCCGGCGCTTGCGGTCGACGGCATCATCCAGCGGCTCGCGGATCCACGCCGTCAGCCCCGCCTCGCGTACTGACGCCGGCAGTTCTTCTGGCTGCACCGCCATCGTCGGCCTGGCATCAGACTCGCTCACGTGAGGCCCTCCCTGTCTGCGTCCGACTCTAGGTGCACACCCATTTGGGAGAAAGATTGGCGGGGGTTCGTTTCCCAGTCTCCGCAGGCCAGTGCCCAGAGCGAGTACTGCTGGCCCGCATGGGAAGATGGGATCGGTACCGGTAAGGCGGAGGTGCTGAATCTATGGGCCTGACCTGGCGAGATGTCGTGTCCACCGTCGCCGTCGGACTGCTGGTCATCGTTTTCGGTGCGTTCGAGGCTCGTTCGAGCCTGCTATTCCTCTCCACGGCCTGGGCGGCTAGCTGCGTGGCGCTGGCCCTGGCCATCTGCTGCGCGGTCGCGGCGGCGATCGACCTGCACACCCGGCCGCAGCCGCGAGCCGGGGTGATCATAAGGAAGGCCACCACCGTGGTCGGCACGATCGCGCTGCTGGCTGGCGTGGCCGGGGTGATCGGCGACAGCGTGGCGGCCCTGGAGACCCTGGTGATGACCACGATGCTGCTGTGGCTGATGGCCACCTGCTGGCACGTCTACGGAATCGGGTCCGAGGACTAGATCTCCAGATCCCTGTCCGGGCCTACTGTGCTGCTGGATCACGATCAGCCGACCGCCGAGGACGCGGTGCAGGAGGTGTGGCGGCGGCCTCCAGGAAACGCCGCTCATCCTGCCCTGGAACGGGAAGAGCTGGACCAAGCTCCTGAGCTAGGTGCCCGCGGTTCCGTTAGCTCGCCGGATCCAGGTCGCCAGCGGGCGCCAGACCACGAACTGGAGGGCGGCGAGCGCCATGGCGTACGGCAGCAGCGTCCAGACCCCCGCGCTCTGGCCTATGGCGCCCGCCAGCCACGGCAGCGCCGAGGCACCCACGGTGGAGGCCGCGTTCATAACGCCGATCGCGGTCGACTGCAGCCTGGCCCCGACCATCTGCGGGGCCAGCGCCATCGTGGTCGGGAAGATCGGCCCGAGGAAGAAGCCGAGCAGTGCCAGCGCGACCCCGGCCAGCGCCGCCCCCGGAACTAGCCAGACCAGGGTCGCGCAGACCAGGACCCCGGTCAGGCAGCCGTACATCATCCGGGTCGCGGTCCAGCCGAGCCTGGTCGCGATCGGGCTGATCAGGAACCGGCCCAGGGTCAGCCCGAGCCAGTAGCCGCTGACCAGGTATCCGGCGAGTGATTGCGTCAGCTCACGCCCCTGGACGAGGTAGCTGAAGCCCCAGCTGCCCACGCTGAGCTCGACGCCCACGTAGACCGCGAGCATCGCGGAGCCGAGCAGGACGCCCCGCTCCCGCAACGCCGCGCCGAGCAGTCCGCTCTTGGCGGCCGGCGGCGCCTCGTCCTGGCCTGGGGCCGGGCCGGCAGACTCGGCAACTCTGGCCGGGGGATAGCACACGGCGAAGCCAACCCCAAGCGGCACGCAGACCAGCGCCAGCACCAGCCAGACCGTCCGCCAGGAGCCGAAGGTGAGAATCCAGGCCGCCAGCGCCGGCCCTCCCAGCGCCCCGACCCCGAAGAACGCGTGCAGCCGGTTGATCAGGACCGTCGCGTCCGGCAGCTCGGCCACGTAGGCGTTGAGCACCGACTCGAACAACCCGACCGCGTAGCCGACGACCAACTGCACTGCGACGAACACCCAGAACGTCGGCCGGGTCGCCAGATACAGCGCGGCCAGCACGAACGCGCCGCTTCCGGCGACCATCGTGGCGCGGAAGCCGAACCGGTGCAGCAGCGGCCCGGTGTTGAGGCTGGCGAGAAAGAACCCGGCGGAACTTACGAAGAAGGTGATCCCGATGACTGCCCGGTCGACCCCGTAGTCCTTGATCTGGGCCAGCAGCAGCACGCCTTCCGACCCCGAGGTGAGGCCGACAAGCACGAAGCCCGCATAGGACAGCAAGACCGCAAGCAGTACTTTTCCTCGCACGTGCAGGACTCCCAGAGGCCGGGGCGTGGTCAATAACCGACAAGATGAAACTATTGTCAGGCTGAGCGACGGATTGTGATGGAGGCAGGGGCTTGGACAAAGAGGCGCTGCGGCTTAAGTACCGGCAGGAACGCGACAAGCGGCTCCGCCCCGACGGCAATGACCAGTACCTCCAGATCACCGGTGAGTTCGCACACTACAAGGAAGACCCGTACACCCCGCGCATCGAGCGGGAGCCGCTGACCGACCACCGCACGGTCATCTGCGTCGGCGGCGGCTTCGCCGGCCTGGTCGTGGGCTCCCGCCTGGCCGAAGCCGGCGTCGATGTCCGCGTCATCGACAAGGGCGGTGACTTCGGCGGCACCTGGTACTGGAATCGCTATCCGGGCGCCCAGTGCGACACCGCGTCGATGGTCTATCTGCCGCTGCTCGAAGAGACCGGGCACATGCCGTCAGAGAAGTACGTGCACGGCCCTGAGATCCAGGCGCACTGCCGCCGGGTCGGCGAGAAGTTCGGCCTGTACGAAGACGCGCTGTTCCATACCGAGGTCACCAGCTTGACCTGGGACCAGGCCAAGCGGCGCTGGATCGTCGAGACCGACCGCGGCGACCGGCTGACGGCGCAGTTCGTCGTGCTGGGCACTGGCCCGCTGAGCGTGCCGAAGCTGCCAGGGATCCCTGGGATCACCTCGTACCGCGGTCACTCGTTCCACACCTCGAGGTGGGACTACGACTACACCGGCGGCGACCCTGCCGGTGCGCCGATGACGAAGCTGGCTGACAAGCGAGTCGGCATCATCGGCACCGGCGCCACCGCGGTCCAGTGCGTGCCGCACCTGGCGACGGCCGCGCGCGAGCTGTACGTGTTCCAGCGGACGCCGTCCTCGGTCGACGTACGGGCCAACCATCCGATCGACCCCGAGTGGTTCGCCGAGATCGCCGCGCCCGGCTGGCAGCGGCGCTGGCTTGAGAACTTCACCGCCAACCAGGCCGGCGGCACCGCGAGCGAGGACCTGGTGATGGACGGCTGGACCGACCTGTCCCGCCGGGTCAGGGCCAAGTTCGCGGCGCTGCCGCCCGACCAGCTCACCGTCGAGGGCATGCTGGCCGCCTACGAGGACTCCGACTTCGAGAAGATGCAGGAGATCAGGCGCCGCGCCGACGCGCTCGTCACCGATCAGGACACCGCGAGCAAGCTGAAGGCCTGGTACCGCCAGCTCTGCAAGCGCCCGTGCTTCCACGATGAGTACTTGCAGGCTTACAACAACCCTGCCACCCATCTCGTCGACACCGACGGCCAGGGCGTCGAGCGGATCACCGAGACCGGCGTCGTGGTAGCCGGGCGGGACTACCCGCTGGACTGCATCATCTACGCCTGCGGCTTCGAGGTCGGCACGGCGTACGCGAGAAGAGCCGGCTTCGACCTGACCGGACGCGACGGCCTCATGCTGTCGGGCTACTGGGCCGACCGGATGCGCACGCTGCACGGCATTCATTCCCGCGGCTTCCCGAACGCCTTCATAGTTCAGCCAACTCAGGGCGCGATGCTGATCTCGAATGTGCCGCACAATATCGTCGACTCGGCCGCGACGATCACGCTGACGATCAAGCACGCGCTCGACAGTGGGTTCTCAGAAATCGAGGTGGCGCAGGACGCCGAAGACGCCTGGATCGCCCTGCTGGAGACCGGCGCCGGATCGGTGATCGGCGGCCCCGACTGCACTCCCGGCTATTACAACAACGAGGGCCAGGGCACCGTCGAATTCCTGGGCCGGGGCTATCCGCACGGCCCGAACGCCTACTTCGCCTACATCGACAAGTGGCGGACTTCGGGCACGTTCGAGGGCCTGGAATTCCGCTGACGCGAGCGCTATTTCTGACGCGGTTATCTGCCGTACCATTCCCGTTAAGGCTGTGGCATTCGCCTTTGGGGGGTAAATGGTGCAGAGCCGTACTTTCTGGCAGCAACTAGATGATCAGCAGCAAGGCCTTTTAAGGGGGATCGGCAGAACTCGCGATTACGGTCCGCAGGAAGTCATCATTCACGTAGCCGATCGGGACAGCCACGCGGTCGTGCTGCTCGCCGGGCGGGCCAGGATCATGAGCGATACCCGAAGCGGCAAGGAAGCCGTGCTCGCGCTTCGCGGACCCGGCGACATTGTCGGCGAATTGTCGATACTTGACGGCGGTCCGCGGTCCGGCACGATCAGGGCGATCGACCGGGTCAAGGGCCTGGTACTCGACGCGCGCGGGCTCCGCTCGGTCCTGCGACTGCATCCCGAGATCATGGGCCTGATCTCGGCGACCGTGGCCGGGCGCCTGCGGGAGGCGGACCGGCGGCGAGCCGAGCTTTCCACGGCCGGCGTGCTGGCCAGGACGGCCGCCGTCATCCTCGATCTCGCCGAAGCAGCCGCCCAGGCAGACGGGCAGCCGATCAGGCTGGACATCAGTTCGCAGACCGATCTCGCCGGACTGGTCGGAACGTCGCGTGAATCGATCGTGCGGGCGCTCGCCGACCTGCGCGAGAAAGGCGCGCTCACTACCGCAAGGAGAAGCGTGACGATTCTCGACCTAGACCAACTCCGCGCCGTGGCCGATCCGTAGGCCGGCTCCGCCGGCCTACGGATCGCAGTCATCGGCTACTTTCGCCCGGCCTGAGGCTTCTTGGCCGACGATGCCGCCAGCGACCCGACAATCCCGAGCAGGTACAGCACGGCGACGGCGAGCATGACGACGCCGGCGCCGATCGCCCACGGCGCGAGCGCCACGACGGCCTTGGCCGCACCGCAATCCTGATGCGCGGTCCGCGAGAACGCCTGGACGAAGCCGCCGAGCCCGGTACGGCAAAGGGCGACGACCGGAGCGTAGTGCGCCCGCGCCCAGATACCACCGATGATCAGCACGATTCCGGCGATTATCGTCTTCATATTCTTCTTTTCCTCGTTCCGCGCTTAGTCGATTCCCTCGTGGTGGCCGGACCGCTGACCGTGATGTCGCGGCCGGCCACATTCGCGCCGTCGATCGACAGGTCCCGCCCGGCCTGCAGGCGCAAGCCGCCGTCCCCCGGCCTGGCCAGCGCTGGCACAGGCCGCGGGTGGCCGGCCACCCGCTCCGCGCAGTCCTCATCGCCCGGCGTGCTGAGCCAGCCGATCGCGTCGGCTTCCTTGACCCGCACCTGGACCTGGAAGAACCGAGCCGGATCGAGGCCGTCGTAGCGATGCAGCACCGTGCTTCGATACAGCGCGTCGGAGACGATCAGGGCGAAGCCGACCCGGCTCAGCCGCAGCGCCTGCTTGAGTTCGGGGCAGTCCGCCAGCCGGAAGGCGTGATTGAGGTCGCTGCCCGCGATGCCGTGCTGATCGAAGTGCACCTCGCCTGCGTGCAGCGCCGCCCGGATTCGCAGCGACGGCAGGCCGTGCCGCCTGGTCACCTCGGCCAGGCGGTCACCAAATCCGGCCAGCAGGCCGCGCAAGACCACCGGCTTGGGGATCTCGGGCGGGATGAGCACGACCGCGCCGTCGCCGCGATCTTCGTGGCGGCAGTACTGCCACGGCACCCCGGCCGACTCCAAAGACTCGCTCAGCACCGCGTAGAGCAGCCGCCGGGCGGCGAGTTGCTCGGAATTGGGCAGCAGGCTGAAAGACTCGGCATCGACCACCAGGATCGTCATCGGCACCGGATAGCCAGCGCTCTCCATAGCCATGGCGCCGATCACCCGGTCGGGACGCCGAAGAACGCGCCCTTGCCGTGCGCCACCTCGATGGCCGCGGTGAAGATGCCGCCATCGTTGAGCCCGCCGTAATACTGAAGCTGGTTCAGCTGCCACCGCTTGCCGTTCCAGACCATCTGCACCGCGTAGGAATGACCCTGATAGATCAGGTCGTAGGTGTAGGTGCCGCCGCTTCCCGTGGGCGAGCCGATCGAGATCTGCGGAATCTGGTCGCGGAGCTGCTGCGATTCCGTGGTCGTAAATCCATTGCCCATCAAGGCCTGGCACGTGCTGGAATCGTTGGCCGAAGCCAGGAAGCACCAGGTCGAAGCATCACCCTTCTGCTCGGCCCCCTGCATTTGCTGCACGGTGCCCGTCGCGCCCGCAACCCCGGCCTTGTACACGACGTCGGTGGCGGACCCGGTCGCGGCGTGGATTCCGAAGTAGAGCAGAACGACGGCAACGAGGCCACCGAGACCGATCCTTATGTTCCGGTTCCGGTTGTCGTTGTTGACCGTGTTGTTGTTGGTGTTGGTGGTGGTGACGTCACGCCCGGCGATGGTGGCGTAGTTAATTCCGATGTTTCCTTCGGCGCGCATAGACACGCCAGCCGATCCAGGCTGATCGGCATCTTCGTTCATGTGATCCCCCATTCGCACGGCATGATGCCGGGCGACAGGAAAACACAGCCGGTGAGGTTACTTCCGCGTCATCCGTCACATTCGAAATGGACTCACTTACGGGCGACTCCGCCCCAGAGCGCCGCTGCGGCGGCCGATTCGGCCTCCGATTCCGGTCGCCATTGGGAAAGCTGCACCACGCCGGGGTCCACCAACTCAAGGCCGTCAAAGAAACCGCTCACCCCGGCGTGGTCGCGGAGTACCAGGGGCGAGTCGAGGTTGCGCTCGTTCAGTGCGCGGGCGAAGTCGATCAGCTCAGGGTAGATGTCGGCGGTCAGATGGCAGATCGAAAGGTAGCTGCCCGGCGGGACCGCCGCGATCAGCCGCTGGACGATCGCGTGCGGCTGGTCGGCGTCGGAGACGTTATGCAGGATGCCATGCAGCAGGACGGCTACCGGCTGGCCGAAGTCCAGCAGGTCAGTCGCCTGGGCCAGAATCGGGTCGAGCGCGCGGAGGTCACCGCCGAGGAAGCTGACCGTGCCCTGCTGGCTGCCGGCCAGCAAGGATTTGGCATGAGCTTGCACGACCGGGTCACTGTCCACGTAGACGACCCTGGTCTCCGGCGCGACGGACTGAGCGACCTGGTGGACGTTCTGGCCCGACGGCAGTCCTGAGCCAATGTCGAGAAACTGCCGGATGCCCCCTTCGGCCACGAGGTACCGGACAACCCGCCGCAGATACGCCCGCGCGGCCCGAGCCGATTCGGCCGTTTTCGGAAAGGTCTTGATCGCGGCTTCCGCCGCGAGCTGGTCGGCTTCAAAGTTGTCGGTACCGCCGAGGAAGTAATCATAGACGCGCGCCGGATGCGGAACGCTGGCGTCGATTTCCTGGGGTTCATCCGTCATGGCTCAACCCTACCGGGATGCGGCCGATCCGATCCGGCATGATTTATTGAGCTTTGCATTCACGCCGGCACTGGCCCGTGCCGGACCTTTCAACTCGGGAAATCCGTCACGTCGACCCGGCAAGCAGGTCGTGCGCGCCCGGCATAACCGCGATGAAGCTCCGCAAGCCGTCATGATCAGTGATCTGCAACAGGCATGACAGCCGCCGGACCACAGCCAGCCCCCGCCCCGACTCGGCGTCCGTGCTGCATGGGAACGGCAGCGTGAATGGGCCGCCCTCATCGGTCACAATCACCCCCGCTCGCCCCGACCGCAGGACGCCCGCCGCACCAGCGCCCGCTCAGCCGCCCTGAGCCCCGACAGCACACCTGCGTCCGTCCCGTGCAGAATCATCCGTCCCGGCTCGGCGGCCAGCCGTCCTGACGGGACCGGAACACGCTGTCGCGGCCATACCGTCATGCGGGCTCACGCACTTCAGTGACCGGCTAGAGTTCGGCGTCGACCGGCCCGAGTCTCCGCAGCGCGGAGACCGTCTCACTGAGCGGCCGACGCTCCAGCAGGTGCGCCCGCGCTGACCAGGTAGTCGACCAGCAGGTCACGGTTAGCCTCCAACAGCGTTTGCCAGTAAAGGAACTTAGTTACTGTCGTCACCAGTGGTTCCCTTCCTATCGTCGACGCTTCTCTTGGTGGTCGGATGCCTCACGCACCCGCCGTTCGGATCAGCAGGAGAAGACGACCGACCGCATATACCGCCAGCGGTATCCGCATCCTCCGCAATGCAGAACCGCGCCTGCCTCGGAATCCTGGCCTGCCTGATACCTTCCGCCAGATCATGGCTATAGTCCGAGTCCGGATCGAATACCGGCCGTCTTTGCATCCTCTTCCTCTTATCTTTTTCGGCTCATCCGAATGACAATAGTTCGTTCAAGTGGCCAGGATGCAGCAATGGGCGGGATTTCCCCACCACGCGTGAGCTACGCTTGGGACGTTTAGGACGCGTCCCGAACGTCCCCTCGATCGGCAGGCAGATTGTGAATGATCGTCTGAGGCTTGCCCTGGCATCGGCGAGCATCGAACCTGAGTCGTTGGCTAGGAAGATTGGCGTGGACCCGAAGACAGTTCAGCGGTGGCTAGGGGGCCGTTTGCCTCATCCGCGTCATAGATGGGAGATATGCGATATTCTTCAGCAGGCTGAACAATATCTGTGGCCTGAAATTCTCATCGGCACGACCGGCGTCATGCACACCTCCGAGATTGTCTCCGCATATGCGCATCGCGCGGACGCGCCCTCTCAGTTGTGGACCGCAATGCTCGACAGTGCTCGCAGGAACATCGATCTGCTCGGTTACTCGATGTCGTTCTTCCCCGAGCAGCATTCACGACTTGCCGAGCTGCTAGAAGAGAAGTGTGCGAGCGGACTCAAAGTGCGGATAGCGCTCGCTGACCCAGAAAGCGCCGAGGTAGCCGCACGGGATGCCCTTGAAAGGCTCGGGGGAACACTTCCGAGCAGGATTCGCGCTACAGTGGTTAACCTTGAGTCGCTGTTCCCGAATACTGGCATTGAGGTACGATTCCATTCCGTGCCGCTATATAACGCACTCTATCGTTTCGATGATCAGATGCTCGTCACCCCGTATTTGTACCGACTCCATGGGTACCAGCACCCTTTGCTTCACATGAAGCGGCTCGGGCCAGCGGGAATATTCGAGTCGTATGCTCAGCAGTTCGAGGCTGTCTGGGCTGAATGTCAGCCTGCGGAAGAAGCAGTTCATGGCCCGCATTGACTACTACGATGATCCGCTGGCGCCGGCGGCTAATTCGTTGGTAGTAGGGTCGTCTGCCGTTGTCTCAGATGACGAAGGCCGGATACTTCTCCAGAAACGCAGCGATTCTGGTAACTGGGCACTGCCGGGCGGATCAATGGACATCGGCGAGACCATAGCTCAGTCTGCCATCCGTGAAGTCAAGGAAGAGACCGGCTTTGATATTCAGATTGATCACATAGTCGGAATATACTCTGATCCCCGTCATGTTTTCGCATACGACAACGGCGAGGTGAGGCAGGAATTCAGCATCTGCCTCGCGGGCACAATCATTGGAGGACGGCTCATGGTAAGCCACGAGTCAACGGCTGTCAGGTTCTTCTACGTGTCCGAGCTGCCCGATCTTCAAATTCACGGATCCATCCGGATAAGAATTAGGGACTACCTCGACGCCAAGCCTCCAGTGCTCCGCTGACTGGGCGCTGCACCCGGGTGTCAGCCTTTCGCCCAGCGCCAGCGAGAGCACCGGCAGATGAATGTGCATATTCATCCCCGAAAACCCGTATGAAAGAGCATATTCATCTGTTCCCGGGAGATGATCATGCCGGGTCGGCCCGGGACAGGCGTGACCAGAAAGCACTCCCGTGAACGATGGGGCCTGAGATGACTAACACTCTGGCTCCAGGCCGACCCCCGGCCCGCACCTGACTTGCACGCACGATCGGCCAGGGCCAGTTGCGCCCCAGACCCGGCCGCTGAAGGTTCATGGGCACGCACTGAATGAGCCAACTCATGTATGGGGCTCACCGGTCACGGCTGAGGCCTACCGGGATGCGGCCGATCCGATCCGGCATGATTTATTGAGCTTCGCATCTCATGCACGGTAAGGCGAAAGAAGGCGACCCATGGCGCAGGGCAGATCGGGTACGAACTCACGACGGCGGCGGAGCAGACCGCATGTAGCCACTCTGGCTGGCCTGCTGGTCATCGGCGCCGTCGGCGCGACCGGCCTGCCGTCGATGGCGGCGTCCGCCGCGCCTTCGGCCAGGCTCGCCGCGGTGCACGGCTCGCCGGGCCCGCAAGCCGTGCAGCCCGCTCCTGGCGTGCCGGCCGGCGCGAAGGCAGTCGGGGCGGTGCGGCCGTCCGCCACGATCTCGGCCGACCTGGTGCTCAAGCCCAGGGACAACGCCGCGGTTACCCGGTTCATCGCGCAGGTGACTGACAAGAACTCGCCGATGTTCCACCATTACCTGCCGGCCGGCGCGTTCGCGAACCGGTTCGGCCCGGCCAAGGCCACGATCAGCCGCGCGGTGGCGCTGCTGAAAGCCGATGGGCTGCGGGTTACGAGTGTGTCGAGGGACGGCCTGCTCATTCACTTTGCCGGTACGTCAAAAGCCATCGGCAATGCGTTTCGCACAAAACTAGAGAATTACCGGCTGCGCGACGGCTTCCTGGGACGCGCGACCACGTCGGCCGTGAAGCTTCCTGGCCCGATCGCCGGGTCGGTCGCGGCCGTGCTCGGCCTGAACGACCTGGTGCGGTTGCAGCCCGAAGGGATCAAGCGCGCTCCCGCTCAGGACCGCGGCAAGATTCATCCGGCCAGGACCGCCCGGTTCGCTCACCCGGCCGGATCACCGGTCGCCTGCAAGGCCGCGACCTCGGCGGCGACCGCGTTCGGCGGGCTGACCGACGACCAGATCGCCAACGCCTACGGCGCGACCGGCCTATACGGCAGTGCTGACTTCGGCGCGGGCCAGCACATCGCGCTGTACGAGCTTGAGCCGTTCGCGCGCTCGGACGTCAAGGCGTTCGACACCTGCTTCTTCGGCGCGACCGCCGCGGCCCAGATGCTGACCCGGCTGCACACCGTCGCGGTCGACGGCGGTCAGCCGCCTGGCTCAGGCAGCGGCGAGTCCATCCTGGACGTCGAGGATCTTTCCGGGCTCGCACCGGGCGCGACCATCGACGTGTACACCGGGCCGAGCCCGGGCTCCGACGGCCTCATCTACGACCCGGTCGACCCCTACTCGGCGATGATCAACTCCGATACCGACCAGGTCATCAGCACCAGCTGGGGACTGTGCGAGCAGGCGATCGAAACCGGTCAGCCGGGGCTTCAGGTCGCCGAGAACGAGTTGTTTGAGCAGGCGGCGGCGCAGGGACAGAGCGTGTTCTCGGCGGCGGGAGATAACGGGTCAGACGACTGCAACACCTTCGAGACCTCTACTCCGATAGCCGGGCAGAACCCGATCTCCGAGGACGACCCGAGCAGCCAGCCTTACGTCGTCGCAGTGGGCGGCACGACGATCGACGACGCTTCGAGTGCGCCGCCGCTTGAGCACGTCTGGAACGACGGTGCGACCGAGGGTGGCGGTGGCGGCGGCATCTCGCAGTCCTGGGTGATGCCGAGCTGGCAGGCGACGGCGACCGTGCCTGGGATCGACCGGCCGGGTGGCGCCGCCTATATCGACGCTAACGCGGTCGAGCAGGCCTTCGGCTTCCCGCAGAACTTCTGCTCGCCCTCGGGCGGCGGCGCGCCCGGCTCGACCCCGTGCCGGCTAGTGCCCGATGTGGCGGCTCAGGCCGACCAGTTCACCGGTGCGATCACGATCTTCCAGGCGCTGTTCGGTGGCTGGTCCACGATTGGGGGGACCTCGTCGGCGACGCCAATCTGGGCGGCGATGCTCGCGCTGGTCAATGCGTCATCGACGTGTACCGCGAACCCTGCGACGGCGCACGGGGTCGGGTTCGCCAGTCCGTTGCTGTATCAGGTGGCCTCGAACTCAGCGACCTACAAGGCGTCGTTCAATGACATCCGGGCCGGCAACAACGACCTTTATGGCCTGGACAACGGCAAGGTGTTCAACGCGACCAAGGGCTATGACCTGGCTTCCGGGCTAGGCTCGCCGAGGCTGACCGGGCCTGGCGGGTCGGCCGGGCTCGCCTTTAGCCTGTGCAGCCTCGCCGGCCAGGCGACCAGGCCAGTGGTGACTGGCCTGAATCCGACCCAGGGGACCGTCGATGGCGGGACCACGCTGACGATTACCGGCACCGGGTTCGAGTCCGGCGGGGCGCCGGACGTGGCCTCGATCCAGGTCGGCAACGCGGTCCTGGACGGCAGTAACTTCCAGGTGGTCAACGGGACGACAATCACCACGACCACGCCGTCTGGTTTCACCGCGCTCCCGCCATCGGCGCCGTCGCCGCAGATCGGCGCGGGACCGGCGAGCGTGATCGTGACGCTGACGGGCGACGTATCCAGCAGGCCTGGTCCCGCCTCGACGTTCGAGTACGTGGAGATCGGCACCGGGAACCACGACGTCCCGACCGTGACCGGCGTAGTCCCGGTCGCCGGGCCGCAGACCAAGCCCAAGCCGGTGACGATCCTGGGTGCTGACTTCCACACGGCTACCTCGGTCAAGTTCGGCGGCGTCGCGGCGACCAGCTTCAAGATCGACAGCGACAACGAGATCACGGCCACGCCGCCACCGCTGTCCAACAGCACTTTCTGCTCACCGCTGCCGTCGGACGGCGTCTATGCGGGCGACACCGCGCTCAACGACATCTGCCAGGTCAACGTGACGGTCGGTAATTCTGCCCACGCGAGCACGGGCAGCATGATCCTGCCGCCCGACCAAGGTCCGGTCACGCTCAACACGCTCGGCGTGCTGGTGCCGCCGGCGGGCTGCGGCTGCGAGATCCAGCAGCAGCCGACCGAGTACGACTACGTGCCGACGCCGTCGATTACGTCGGTGTCGACTAGCTCCAGTGACGCCGGGTCGATGGCCAGCGAGAAGGGCAACACGGTGATTACCATCCAGGGCGCCGGGCTTGATCCGCTGACCATCGACTGGGCTAACTTCGGCCCGGCTAACCAGGCGGGCTCGCAGAACACCAACTTCGTGTTCATGACCGGGACCGAACTGCAGATCACCGCACCGGCCCAGTCGACCACGACCGACCCGCTCGCCGTTCCGTTCAGCGTCAAGACCCTGGGCGGCACGTCGACCCAGGTCAACGTCACCTATGCGGGCGTGCCGAAGGTCACCGGGGTGGTGAACGCGAAGAACAGCTCGAAGCTGGCTGGCGTTTCCGGCGCTGTCGATACCGGCGGCGCGCCGCTCTCGGTTACCGGCAGCGGGTTCGCCAACCAGGTCACCGTTCTCGAGTTCACCGACCCGACCACGCCGTTCTCGACGGGCACCCAGTACACGTTCCACGCCACTGGTGATACGAGCGTGACGGCGCAGTCCGTGCAGCAGGATCCGGCGCTGACCGACGTGCGGGCCTGCACGGTGACCGGCTGCAGCAAGGCGGTGAAGACCGACAAGCTGTGGGTCTATCCGCCTGGCAAGCCTTCGGTGACCTCGGTGTCGCCGTCGTCCGGCCCGGCCGCGGGCGGAACCAAGGTGACGATCGACGGCCATAACCTGGGCTGCCCGATCGGGGTGTTCTTCGGGACGACGGCGGCTAAGTCGTTCGCCAAGGTTCCCGGGTTCCTCGATTGCGGTGCGACGAACACCGTGACCGCCGTCTCGCCGAAGGGAAAGAAGGGCACGAAGGTGACGGTCAGTGTCGAGACGGTGGGGAGTTTCTTCTCCCACACCGGCCACGGCACCACCAACGCCCACTTCACCTACAAATAGATGCCTCGGGGCGGGTCGACTGACATTCGTCGACCCGCCCCGCCTAACCTCCGACCAGAGCCCCAGGAGCCCGGCCGAGCCAAGGAGCGCTATAAGTACCGCTGTGCAGCTACCAGAGAACGGTGACTTCCAGATCGGACCGGTTCGGCTACCGGAGGGCCGTCGCACGCTCGCGCGGCGATTCGGTCATGCCCCTACGCCGCCGGTGGCGTGGGTGACACTCACGCCAGTACCAGATCCCGGCGGCGTCTGGGCTGAGCTGTCGAAGGCCAGCCCGCACACCGGGATCGTTCCGTTTATCGCGCGACCTGTATGGGACGAGCCGCGGCGCCCATGGGATGACGGCACGACGCCACCCGACGATTACTTTAACTTTCCGGCCAACCTGGCCGAGGTTGACCAGATCGACCCGGCGGTCAGGCAAAGGGACCGCTGGGTCAGGAATACGTGGTTGCCAACCGAAGAAGAGGAACCCAATCCTTGGCGGCGAGAAGAGGCGTGGGCCGAAATCGCGCCCTACGCCCAGGACTTCCCCGGTCTGGCCCCGGCCGTCGATGAATCCCTGGACCCGGCCCTGCGCTGTCTTCCCACCGTTTGCGCTCACTTACCACCCGCTAGCCCGGCAATTTACCCGGAATAAACCCATTAAGAAGCGCGGAACCGGTGGGAAGACCGCGCGATCGGTGGGAAGACAGCGCGATCGGTGGGAAGACAAGCCCCAGATGACGGAAAACGCCGCCGGAAACAATCACCCCGCCCGGAATACCCGGTTCGACGGCCGCCGCAGGTGCTGGCCTAGAGCTGACACCCCCGCTCAGCGCCCACAACCCCGGATACAGCCGTCGGACTGCGCACTAACCTGGCCCCAACTCAGGTCATCGCCGGCCCGCCCCCATGCGGAGGCAGCATCATCGCGGCCTGTCCAGCTTCGGGATCGTGGAGAGTTTCCGCGTGGTGGAGAGTTTGCCGTGGAATTCCGCGGTCAACTCTCCACGACACGGAAACTCTCCACCGTGAATCACCTTAAAAGGGACAGAATTCCATGATTGTGGAGAGTTTTCAGCGACCAATCAGAAAACTCTCCACAATCTGGCGGCTGGAAATGACCGGGTAACAGCCACCGCTGCCCATTAACATGCCGACATGGGCGAGGAAATGCGGCGGGCGCCGGCAGACGAGGCCGATGTGGACGAAGTGTGGCAGCGGCTGACGGATGAACCCGACATCCGTCCTGTCCAATCGTGGACCGATAGCGAGATCGACGGCTGGGTTGTTGAAGTGCCTGTCCAGGAGTTCTTCCGCCGGGACACGCTGGGAACTGAATTGCGCCGCCGGATGGAGGCGGCGTTGCTTGCGGTCGCGGGCGTTTCCGACGTGGGCGAGCATGACAACGAGTCCTGGGCCGTCAACGGTACGCCCTCAGGTGAGGAACTCGCCAAGGCGGCCGCAGAGGTACTCGACGGTCTTGCCGACCAGTTGCGCGCCGGGATGCGGGGCTAGCTCTGGGCCGCGAGGTTGAAGGCCTTGAACGCGACCGCGACCCGGTCGACGGTCTCCGTCACGTCGGCGTCGGTGTGCGCGGCCGACACGTACCAGATGCCGCGCCTTGCTACCCACACCCCCTGATCGAACAGCGCGACCGCGAGCCGCGAGTACCGCTCCTGGTCGCGTTGCTTGAGCTGGCCGTAGCTGGTGACCGGCTCATCCCCGGTGCCGAACGACGCATGGAACGCCATCGGCAGTCCCTGCAAGCGCAGGTCGGGCAGCAGGTCATCGGCGCACGCTCGCAGGGCCGCCATCAGGGCGGTGCCGACCACCCCGACCCGTTGGTAAACCTCGCCGGAAGCGAGCTCGTCGAGCGAAGCCAGAACGGCTGCGGCGGCGATCACGTTGCCGTTGAACGTCCCCGCGTGAGTGACCGCCCCGGTCGCTACCTGGGCGAATAGTTCGCGCCGGCCGACAATGGCCGCGCACGGATATCCGGCCGCCATCGCCTTGCCGTAGATCGCCAGGTCGGGCTGGACGCCGTAGCGTTCGGCGGCGCCGCCGAGAGCGAGCCTGAAGCCGCTGATCGTCTCGTCGAAGATCAGCACGATCCCCCGCTGCTGGCAGAGGCGGCGCACGGCCTCCAGGTAGCCGGGCGCGGGTTCGATCACCCCGGAGTTGATCATGATCGGCTCCATGATCACCGCCGCTAGGTCATCGGCGTGCGTGGCGACCGCGCACTCGAAGGCCTGCGCGTCGTTCCACTCGATCGTGAGCACGTCCCGCAGCGCGGACTCGGCCTGGCCAGGGCTGGCTGGCGCCGCCTGCGGGCCGCCGTCGCGGGAGTAGATGTTGTCGACCCAGCCGTGGTAGTGCCCGTTGAAGCGCAAGATCACGGACCGGCCTGTTGACGCCCGCGCCATCCGGATCGCGGCTTGCACCATCTCGGTGCTCGAACTGCCGAACCGCATCGTCTCGGCCCAGTCGCCGAGGACCTCGAGCACCCGCTCGGCCGCCTCGATCTCGCGCACGTGAGTCGCGGCGAAGATGACACCGTCCCGCTGCGCGGCCACGACTTTCTCGACCACCCGGGGCGGGGCGTATCCGAGAAAGTTCGGTCCCTGTCCCAGCAGATAGTCGATGTACTCGTTTCCGTCGGCGTCCCAGAGCCGGCATCCCAGAGCCCGCTCGGCGATCAGCAGCGGATTCAGCAATCGAGTGTTGCTGCTCACCCCGCCCGCCAGCGCCGCCCGCGCCCGCTCCTGGAGCGCCGTCTGCCGCCCGACGACCGACTCATCTGACATGCCTGCCTCCAAACGGCATTTCTTTTTCATTTTGAAAGATTTGCGTCCGCCGATTCCACAGCCGCCAGAGGCCAGTCTCGTCAGGCCGGAACCGGAGCCCGCTCGTCGATCAGCCCTTCGGCCCGCAATTCCCGCCAGAGCTCGGCTGGGATCGGCAGGTCGAACATCGCGCAGTTCTCGGTTAGCTCGCTCGCCCGCCGGGACCCGGTCAGGACCGCGGCGACCGCCGGGTGGGCGGCCGGGAACTGGATCGCCGCCGCCTTCAACGGCACCGCGTGCCGCTCGCACACCGCCTGCAACCGACGCGCCCGGTCGATCAGGTCCGTCGGGGCGGGCAGGTAGTTGTAATGCGTGCCGGGATTCGGGTCGGCCAGCAGCCCGCTGTTGAATGGCCCGCCGACCACGACGGCGATCCCGCGCTGCTCGCACAGCGGCAGGAACGTGTCCAGGGCCGCCTGCTCAAGCAACGTGTACCGGCCCGCGAGTAGGAACACGTCCGGGTCAGATTCCCGCGCGAACACCTCAAGCGCCGCGGTCTGATTCATCCCGGCCCCGACCGCGCCGATCACGCCCTGCTCCCGTAGCTCGATCAGCGTCGGGAACGCCGTTGCCAGCGCTTGGTGCACGTACTCGTCCGGGTCGTGCACGTAGACGATGTCGAGCCGGTCCTTGCCCAGGCGGACCAGGCTCTCTTCGATCGAGGCGAGCACGCCGTCCCGGCTGTAGTCGTAGACCGTGGCGACGTCGGGGGTGCCCTTGTCGAACGGTTCGCCGTCCGGGCCGAAGTCGTCCGGGTTGGGCGGGGCATCGGCCCGTAGCAGCCGTCCGACCTTGCTGGTGAGCACGTAGTCGTCCCGAGGCCGGCCCGCCAGCCCGGCCCCTAGCCGCATCTCCCCCAGGCCGAGCCCGTACTGCGGCGCCGCATCGAACAGCCTGATCCCGGCCGCCCAGGCCGCGTCGACCGTCTGCTGGGCCTGGTCGGGCGAGACCTTCTCGTACATGCCGCCGATCGCGGTCGCGCCGAAGCCCAGCGCGGTCACCCGCAGGCTGGTCCGGCCGAGCTTGACCAACGCGTCGTGGGCCACGGCTAGCGCACCTTTCCGTCTGGGGTCAGCTCAGTAACCCGATCCACGCCGTCGTAGAGGACGGCGGTGACCTGAGTGCTCTGGCTCTGGCCGGGGTCGAGCACCCGGGCGTGACCGGCCGCGACGGCTTCGTCGAGCGGGCTCGGGTAGCCGGTCCACGGTTCGACCAGCGCCTGGTAGTAGCCGCGCCAGCCGCCGTACACCAGGCAGAACCAGACGACAGGAAACAGTTCCTGGTCGAAGCACAGCCCGAAGCCACGCCGGTCGACGGTGTCGGTGGCGGCGATCCAGCCGCCGGTAAGGCCGGTCAGGTAGTGCAGCGCGAACGCGCCCTGGTCAGGACCCATCGCCCGCCTGAGGTCAACGCCGTTGATCACCGGCCAGGCGTAATCGTCGCCGGTCTTGCCGAGCAGGTCGCCGCCGGCCTCGTCGACCAGGCCCCGGGTGGCCGGGATGTCGAACCGCCAGGTCGGCTTGACCGCGAGGCAGGGGTGGATGCCCCAGTTGTAGTCGAACGGCTGGTAACCCACGTTGCGCAGGGCGTAGGTGAGCGTGAACGACGGCTCGCCGGCCCGCAGCGTGATCGTGCGGGTCAGCGTGGCCGGGGTCACCGGGGTGCTGACCGTCGTGGTGAGCTGCACCACATCAGGCACTGACCGGTCGATCGAGTAGTCCGCCTGCGCTGTCCACACCTCGCCCATGTACGGCAGCAGGTCGCCGTACCGGTTGCGGCAGGCCCGTCCGCCGGGGAACGCGTCGTCCCAGCCGCCCGCCCAGTGGTCGTCGAAGTCGGCGTGAATCGCGGCCAGGTGCGGCTTCACGCGGGGCGACTTCCACAGCAGGTCGAGGTCGCGCGCCTTGTCGATGAGCCGGAAGATGTTCCCGCCCCGCTCGGGCAGCACCTCCAGCGTCAGGAACTCGTTCTCCAACTTGACAACCCGAAGTCCGTGATACGTCCAGGCGTCATCGATGCGCACGGTCATCTGGTTAGGCCTCTTCGATTTCCTGGGCCGTCTGGGCGATCTTGCCGATGGCCAGGCCCTCATCCTGGGCGAGCCGGTTGCCGATCTTCGCGGCGCGGGCGGGCAGGACGATGATGCCGGCGATCGCGGCGACGACCCAGGCCGCTGCCATGATCACGATGACCCGGCCGGCCAGCGTGCTCGGCCAGGGCAGCACGTTGCGGTAAAGCGTGTAGCCGATCAGCAGGAATCCGAGCACCGGGATGACGAAGTCGAGCCGGTTCGCTGGCTCGCCGTGGCGCGGACCCCTCACGCAAAGGTAGTACCACGCTCCGGCCGTGAAGATGCCATAGGCGACCAGCAGCACCAGGGTGCCCACGGTGCCGGACCAGGCGAACAGGTTGAACGCGACGTGGTTGCTGACCGCGAGGATCAGCAGGATCACGATGACGGTGGCGACCGAGATAGCCGTGGCCGCGACGGCAGGCACGCCTGTCTTGCCGGAGACCTGGCTGAGCCGGCGGTCGCCGACCCCGCCCCGGCTCATCGCGAAGACCAGCCGGGCCGCAGCGACCAGCGTCGCCAGGCAGCAGCCGATGGCCGCGATCGTGGTGCCGAGCGTCACGATGTCGCCGACGGCCGGGGTGACGTACTCCGAGCCGAGCGTGCCGAACAGCGACGACGTGCCGGCGAAGGCCGCTACGCCCTTGGTCGTGGTGCCGAAGCCGAGCATCTCCACGGCGGTGCCGATCGTGTAGAAGATGCCGCCGAAGATCGCGACACCGAAGATCGCGCGCGGGATCGCCCGGCGCGGATCGGCCGCTTCCTCACCCAGCGTCGCCGCCGCCTCGAAGCCGGCGAAGGACAGGAAGCCGAACACGATCCCGAGGAACAGCGTGCTGGTGCCGATGCCGTGCGGCACCGTGAACATGTTCAGCGTGAACGGCTGATGCCCGGGCGCGTGCCCGCTTGCGACCCGGACGATCACTACGATGCCGATCAGCACGATCAGCGAGGCGGTCAGCACCTCGACCCACAGCAGCGTCCGCATCGAGGTCTTGACCGGCGACAGTGCCATCAGCAGGCAGACCACGACCGAGAAGATCGCGATCAGCCAAGGTGCGATCGTCGGCGTGGTGTGCCAGAGGCCAATCGCCTGCAGGAAGTTGGCGCCGAAGATGCCGGCCGTCATCGATGTGGTGATCGTGAACGCGAAGTAGGCGCCGAGCAGGGACCAGCCCGCGATCACGCCGGCCCGGGGGCCGATCGTCACGCCAGTAAGCCCGAAAACCGAGCCCGCGTGGCTGAGCCGGCCGCAGACCCGGGCGAACCCGTAGGCGACCAGCACAACGCCGATCGTGGCCAGGATGAACGTCAGCGGCACCGCCCGGCCGACGGTCGCACCGGCGCCCTGCGGGTTGATGTTGACCGCGAGGCTCGCGCCCATCGCCGCGATCGACAGCGAGATCGCGCCCCACGTCGTCAGGGTCCGTCGCAAGACCGGCGTGTTCGAGCCCGTCACGGGATCTCTCGTTGCGGTCATGTCATCGCCCTCCCAGGTCAGCCCCTCGCTATGACTGAAACCTAGAAGCGACAAGCAACTCAAACAACGACGAACCAGTCAATCGATTATTCGCTGTTCCCGAACAATCCCGCCATCGTCCTGCTCAGGCCTGCACTCGGGCGCGGATGAGTAGCTGTACTCAGGCGGTCCGGGCAGGCTAGACGAACACTGGGAGCATGACGTTAGACAGCACTGAGGTTCCCATGCCGCCGAGCGACGGGACGCCCGATAGCCCCGCAAGCAATCCGCCCGGCGGTCTCGGCAGCCAGGACTGGAAACCGCCGCGCTGGTGGACCGTGCCCATTCCGTGCCTGCTGACGCTGCCAGTGGCCGCGTGGTGCGTCCTGATCGCCGCGATCTCCAACCTGTGCTTCGACACCTGCGAGCCCACCCAGGGCCTGGTCACGCCGGTCGGCGTCACCGAGTTCTTCCTCGGTGGGGCTACGGTCGTGCTGCTGATAGTCGGCCTGGCCGTGCGGACCTGGCGGCGGACGCTCCGGCTGGCCCTCTGGATCACCTGCGGCCTGGCCTGCCTGGGCGCCGGCTACCTGCTCACCTGGGCCAGCACTCACCCGTAGTCCTGCTCTTGGCGGGCGCGAACAGTTGCCCGACGCGACAGTGCCGGCTAGGACGCGGCACCAACGAGACGAGGCTGCATTTCGGGACAGCCAGCACGGCCATGGACCCGCCGACGCCACGTCGCCCTAGGCCCAGGCTCGCCGTCGGCCAGGTGCACCGGAGCCCCTCTGGTGCAGTTCCGTCCCGGGAAGCTGCTGCACCGCTGCCTTCCTGGTGTAGTCCTGGCTGCACCGTTGCTCATCTGGTGTAGTTGCTTCCCGAGAAGCAACTACACCAGCGGGGCTCCGGTGCAGTTCCCCCTCCGGGGTCACCGGGGCGGCGGCGGCCGGCTCCGGCTAGTTCAATCCGTTTTGCGAGCTTTTTCGGGCGAAGGTGGGTCGGGGGTAGCTAGTTCGCGGGCGGTTTCCACCAGGTCGGTGACGGCGGCTGAGGTTTCCGGCCACCAGGCTAGGGCGACCGAGCAGTACGGGATGTCGGAGATCTGCAGGAACACGACGCCGGGGCGGGCGTAATAGCGGCCGGCGCCGGCTGAGGTGATGCTGATGCCTTCGCCTCGGGCGACCATGTGGAGTTCGGCGTCGCGGGTTCTGGCTTCGGCTACTACCGGGGCTGGGCCGGTGCGGTAGTCGGTGAGCAGCCAGTAGTCGCGCCAGGGGCCTGGGGAGTCCGGGGCGGCGATGATTGGCTCGGGGAGCAGGTCGGCGACGGTGACGGTGTCGCGGCGGGCTAGGCGGTGGCCTTCTGGGAGGCAGGCGACTCTCGGTTCTGTGGTCAGTTCCAGGGTCGCGATTCCGGCCAGGCCGATGGGCGGGCGGACGATGGCGGCGTCGACATTGTGGTCGCGCAGGCCGGCGGTGGGGTCGGTGAAGTCGTATTCGACGCTGTTGAGGCGCTGCTCAGGGTGCCGGTCCAGATAGGTGCGGACCAGGCGGGGCAGCAGCTCAAGTCCGGCGCCGATTACGTAGCCGAGAGTCAGGGCGCGGCCGGGTCTGGTCCTCATTCGCTGGGCGACCCGGATCGCGTCGTCGAGGTCGTCCAGGACCTGGGCTACTAGCCCGGAGAAGACGCGGCCGGCCTCGGTTAGCTGGACGGACCGGGTCGTTCGCGCGAAAAGCGTGACCTTAAGCTGCCGTTCAAGATCCTTCACGGTCTCGCTGAGCCAGGGCGTCGATACCACCAGGCGTTCGGCCGCACGGGAGAAGCTGAGCTCTTCCGCGACCGCGAGGAAGGCCCGTAGCTGCCGGAGGGTGATGTTCGAGTTGGCGATCGGCGAAATCCCTATTGTTCGACCGGGGCGAATAGTAGACGGACTAGTTCAGCATTCCCCGCCGACCCGGTGCCCGCTTAGCGTGGGCGCTGCTGGCGAAGGGGGCGACCCCCTATCCAACCCCCGCATTCGATCCTTGGAGGACGATCATGCTACCCGCGAGCTGGGGTCCGGTAGATGCCAACATCTCCATCCTGTTCACCGAATTGCCCATGGAGCGGCGGCCAGCAGCGGCGCGGGCGGCCGGCTTTACCGCGATCGAGGCCTGGTGGCCATTCGCTTCGGCGGGACCGGCGGATGCGGAGGTCGAGGCGTTCGAGCGGGCCGTCCGCGATGCGGGGGTCGAGCTGGTCTCGCTGAACGGGTTCGCCGGGGAGATGGCCAGCGGGGATCGCGGCATACTCTCCTGGCCGGGGCGCGAGCTGGAGTTCGAGGACAACCTCGACCTGTTGCTGGCGATCGGCGTCCGGCTGGGCTGCGGCCGCTTCAACCTGCTGTACGGCAACCGGCAGGAAGGGGCCGACCCCGCCGCCCAGGACGAGCTGGCGGCGCAGCATCTGGCCCAGGCCGGCCGCGCCGCGCAGCGGGCCGGTGCGGTCGTCGTGGTCGAGCCGCTCAGCGGCGCTCCGGCCTATCCGCTGCGAACAGCCGACGACGTGCTCAGCGTGATCGACCGGCTGCCTGAGTCGCTGGCCGGCACCGCGCTGCTGCTCGCCGACCTCTATCACCTGTGCGTCAACGGCGAGGATGTCCCGGCCGTACTCGACCGGGTGCTCGCGCGGATCGGGCACGTTCAGGTCGCCGACGCGCCAGGACGGCACGAGCCCGGCACCGGCACGGCCGACCTCGACGGCTGGGTCCGGCAGCTGCGCGACCTGGGATACCAGGGTTCGATCGGGCTGGAATACGCTCCCCTGCATTCGACCACGGAAGGGCTGGCCGAACTGGCCTGCCGGGGGTTCGCAGGGGGTCGTCCCCCTAGGCCAGCACAGCGCAGCGGCGGGAGCGACAGATGACGCAGTACTGGCCAGGTGGGACGACCTCCAGGAACCCCCGGCAGGCGAACACGGTAGCTTTCATCGGCCTCGGGATCATGGGCAGCCCGATGGCGGTCAACCTGGCCAAGGCCGGGTTCGACGTGGTCGGCCATTCCCGGCGCCAGGTCAGTGTCGAGCCGCTGCTGGCGGCAGGCGGACGGTGGGCGGACAGCGTCGCGGCGGCGGTCGACGGCGCCGGTGCGGTGATCACGATGCTGCCGGACTCCCCCGACGTGGCGGCGGTCGCGCTCGGCGCGGGCGGCGTCGTCGAGAGCTCGGCAGCCGGGACGCTGTTCGTCGACATGAGCTCGATCCGGCCCGACGTTGCGCGGAGCGTAGCGGTGGCCGGCGCCGAGCGAGGGCTGCGCTGCCTGGACGCGCCGGTCAGCGGGGGTGAGCGCGGCGCGATCGACGGGACGCTGTCGATCATGATCGGCGGCGCTCCTGAGGACGTGACGGCGGCCACCTCGCTGTTCGAGGTGCTCGGGTCCACGATCATGCATGTCGGACCCGCCGGCGCCGGGCAGGTCGTCAAGGCCGCGAACCAGCTGATCGTGGCGGGCAACATCGCGCTGGTCGCCGAGGCGCTGACGTTCCTGCAGGCCCAGGACGTAGACCTCGAAGCAGCGGTCGGCGTGCTGCAAGGCGGTCTGGCCGGCAGCACCGTGCTGGCCCGTAAGTCCCAGTCCATGCTGGCCGGGAACTTCGCGCCCGGGTTCCGGATTGAACTGCACGACAAGGACCTGGGCATCTTCACCGCGTCGGCCCGCGAGGCCGGGGTGGTCAGCTTGCTTGGCGCGTTGCTGGCGCAGCTCACCCGGGCCGCGTGCGAGCAGGGTGACGGCGGGCTCGATCACTCGGCGCTGCTGCGAGTCGTGCAGCGCCTATCCGGCAAGCAACTGTCGGGGCAGTAGCCGTGGACTCGCGGTGCTGGCCCGGGTGGCGGGCGGGGGGCGCAGCGGGCGGGACCCCCTTTCAACTCCCGCCGGACTGGCTGGCGATCAACACGATCAGGACGTTGGTCATCGATGCGGTCCAGGCGGCGCAGTCGGGACACCCGGGTGCGGCTATGGCGCTGGCACCGGTCGGGCACACGCTGTGGAACGACGTGCTGCGCTATGACGTCGACGATCCCGGCTGGCTTAACCGGGACCGGTTCGTGCTGTCGGCCGGGCACGCGTCGATGCTGATCTACTCGCTGCTGCATCTGGCGCAGGTCAGGCGATCGGCGGGAGACGACGCGCTGGCCGTGCCGCTTGAGGACATCAGGCGGTTCCGCCAACTCGGCAGCGTCTGCGCCGGTCATCCTGAACACGGGCTGACGCCTGGCGTCGAATGCACCACTGGGCCGCTGTCCACCGGGGCCGGGGCCAGCGTCGGAATGGCGATGGCGAGCAAGTGGCTGGCCAGCCATTTCAACCGGCCGGGTTTCGAGGTCTTCGACTTCAGCGTCTACGCGGTGCTCGGCGACGGCTGCATGATGGAGGGCCTCGGCTCCGAGGCGGCGTCGCTGGCCGGGCACCTGCGGCTCGGCAACCTGTGCTGGATCTACGACAGCAACCAGGTGACCATCGAGGGCCCGACCGACCTGGCGTTCTCCGATGACGTGCCGGGCCGGTTCGCCAGCTACGGCTGGCAGGTCACGCACGTGGCCGACGTCAACGACCTGGCGGCGCTGCGCGCGGCCTACGACCTGGCCGCCAGGACCAGCGACCGGCCGACACTGATCGTCGCCCGGAGCATTATCGGCATCGGCGCGCCGACCAAGCAGGGCACGGCGGCCGCGCACAGCGAGCCGCTCGGGGTCGACGAGGCCCGCGCCGCGAAGCGCTCGTACGGCTGGCCGGAAGATTCGGATTTCCTGGTGCCCGATTCCGCCTACACCGCGTTCGCCGACGGTGTCGGCGCCCGGGGCCGAAGGCACCGGGCGCAGTGGGACGAGATGATGCGCCGGTACCGGGCGCGATACCCGGAACTGGCGGCTGAGCTTGACCTGATCACCACCGGGGGCCTGCCGGGGGGCTGGGACGCTGAGCTGCCGGAGTTCTCGCCGGACGACGGCGAGATGGCCGGTCGCACCGCCAGCCAGCAGGTGCTGAACGTCATCGCCGCCAGGGTGCCCTGGCTGCTGACCGGCGCCGCCGACCTCGCCCCGTCGACTAGGACCAGGCTGGCGTTCGACGGCGCCGGTGACTTCCAGGCGAACGACTACGGCGGGCAGAACCTGCACTTCGGTGCCAGGGAAGCGGCGGCCGCCGCAGCGGCCAACGGGCTGGCGCTGTGCGGGCTGCGGCCAGTTCAGGCTGGCTTCCTGGTCTTCTCCGATTTCCAGCGCGGACCACTGCGGCTGTCGGCGCTGATGGGCCTGCCGGTCGTGCACGTGTACACGCACGACTCGATCTCGATGGGCGAGGACGGCCCGACCCATCAGCCGGTCGAGCAACTGGCCTGCATCCGGGCCATGCCCGGCCTGGTGGATCTGCGACCGGCCGACGCAAACGAAGTCCGGGAGGCCTGGCGGACGGTGCTGGCTCTGGAGGGGCGTCCAGTCGCCGTAATGCTTTCTAAACAGGAAATGAAAATCTTTAACAGAAAGGTATGCGCATCGGCTAGCGGAGTACGGCGCGGCGGTTATGTTCTTGCCGACCCCGGCGGGTCGCTCGACGCCATCATCATCGGCAGCGGCAGCGAGGTCGCGCTCGCGGTGCAGGCCCACGAGGAGTTGCTGGCTGACGGCATCGCGGCGCGGGTGGTGAGCCTGCCGTCATGGGCGTTGTTCACCGAGCAAGATCAGGGGTACCGGGACCTGGTGCTGCCGCCGGAGGTGACCGTGCGGGTGGCGGTCGAGCAGGCCTCGACGCTGGGCTGGGAGCGCTGGGTCGGCGACCGGGGCACGATCATCGGCATGCGCTCGTTCGGTGCGTCCGGGCCCGGGGCGGCAGTGCGGGAGCATTTCGGGTTCACCGCGCAGGCGGTCGCGGCGGCGGTACGGGCGGCTCTCGACCGCCAGGTGACCGCCAGCCTGGATGCCGTGCCCTGACGCGGAGTTGTGGGTATGGAGCAGCACATGGAAGCCTCCTTGCCCGACCAGGCCGAGGTCATCGTGCTGCACCGGCGGCCTGGAGCTGAGCTGCGGCCGGGTGACCTGGTACCTGAGCGCCGGCCGCTGCGCCGGCCCGGGCCCGGCGAAGTTGTCGTGCGCAACGTTGTCACCAGCGTGGATCCCTACCAGTTGCGCATGCTGCGGGGTTCAGCCGAGGTCACGGCGGCGGCGATCGGCGAGCCGGTTCCGGCCAACAGCGTCGGGATCGTCGTGGCTTCGCAGGATCCGGACGTGCCCGTGGGCACACAGGTGGCGACCTACACCGGGTGGCAGTCCTACGCCACCACCACGGTCGCGCCTGAGGAGATCGCCGATCAGTCGCTCGGCAACCCGGTGGAGTGGATCAGCGTCCTGAGCACTACCGGCGTCACCGCCTACGTCGGAGTCCATGATGTTGGCCAGATCCGCTCTGGCCAGAATGTGCTGGTCAGCGCGGCCAGCGGCGCGGTCGGCGGGGTGGCCGTGCAGCTCGCCAAGGCCGCGGGCGCGCGGGTGATAGCCATCGCGGGAGGCAAGCAGCGGGCCGATCACGCCGTGACCGCGCTGGGCGCCGATACCGCGGTCGACTACCGCGATCCGGCCTTCCCTGATCTGCTCAAGCAGGCCGCTGGTGACGGCATCGACGTGTATTACGACAACGTCGGCGGCCATCAGCTCACCCTGGCCCTGTCGGTGATGAAGAACTACGGCAACGTCGTCCTGGGCGGATCGGTGAGCAGCTATGAACGTTCTGATGACCCGGGGGCCTGTGCTGACCTTCGCGACGCCGTGTTCAAGCGGATCACTTTGCGCGGGTTCATCGTCAGCGACTTCTACCCGCAGCGGCTGCAGCCGATCCGCGCTGAGCTAGCCGCCCTGGTGCGGTCCCAGCGGGTGCGGGTCGTGGTCAGTGAGTTCGACGGGCTCAACCGCGCGCCCGAGGCGCTGGCGTCGGTATTCGACCGGAGCTCACCGCAGCTTGGCAAGCGGGTGGTCAGGATCTCAGCGGGCTAGATCCTCGCGGGCGCCGGCTGGTGTAGCCTCCCAGAGTCCGTTTTCTCCGATGGGAGCGCTTTCTTGCCGGAATACCCGAGAATTGGCATCGTCGTTTCCGCGCAGCTCCCGGCCACCGAATTCGCGGCGTATCTGCGGCGGATCGAGCAGCTCGGGTTCTACTCAGCGTGGCTGGTGGATGACTTTTGCTTCCACGGCGGGTTCGCTCAGGCGGCGACGGCGCTGGCAGCAACCAGCTCGCTGCGGGTGGGGATCGGCGTGCTGCCCGCGGCGGCTCGCAACGTGGTCTTCACCGCGATGGAAGTCGCGACGCTGGCGGAGATGCATCCCGGCCGGCTGACCGTGGGGGTCGGCACGGGATGCCGGACTGGATGCGGCAGGCCGGTGACTGGCCATCGAGCCCGTTGACGCTGCTCGATGAGTACGTCAGGGTGCTGCGGCAGTTGCTGAGCGGCGCCGAGGTGAACTCCGACGGACGGTACGTCCGGGTGCGGGGCGCACGGCTGGTGCATCCGCCGGCCGAGGTGCCGCCAGTGGTGACTGGGGTGCGCGGTCCGCTGTCGCTGCGGTGCTCGGGTGAGGTGGCCCAGGGGACGGTGCTGGCCGAGCCGGTCGCGCCTGAGTACCTGGCGTTCGCGCTCGCGCACATCGGCGCGGCCGAGCACGAGATCATCGCGTACAACATCGCGGATGCCGACGATGACGCGGAGGTCGCGCGCGATCGGGTGCGCGGGGCGCTCGCGGTGGTCGGTGAGCCGGATTGGCGGCAGCAGGTGGCGGTGCTGGAGTTCGGCGCTGAGCTGGCTGAGCTTCGGAGCCGGTGCGGTTCTGCGGCCGAATTCGCCGCCGCGCTGCCGGATGCCTGGGTCGATCAGCTCGCCGTGGTCGGTACCCCCGAACTGGCCCGGGCCCGGCTGGCGACGCTGCACGGGGCCGGCGCCGACCAGGTGGCGCTGATCCCGGTCGGCGAGGACCGGCTCGCCGCGCTTGATCGCCTGGCAGCGCTCGTCCACGACTAGCGCTACTGCCTCAGCAGCGATACCACGCCGGCGAGCGAAACTACGCCACCGGCTATCAGGCCTATCAGTCCGCCCCAATGCGCTAGGCTCGCCGCCCGGCAGGTAGCTGAGCTAAGAGATGCGACTAGTGCGTTTTGACAAGGGCCATAGTTCTGTCCTAGCAGGGCAACAAGCACGAACCCGCCTATTACCAGCACCAAGCCGAAGGCGAGCACCAAACCACCGACGATATCGCCACGTAGGCCTTGCCAGCGCCACTGCGAGCGGAGATGGCGGTCGCAACGGAGGCCACCGGCAAATGACGATCCGGCTGGCGGCCAGCCACCTGGTGGCATCAAAGGCGCCGCCGCGCAATTACGCCGGCCACAGCGCAGGCCAGATGGCAAGCCATTAGGGATCATGCCTCTATTATCCGCGCAGGCTGTATTCAGGCATACGAAACGACCTCAGCCCTCAGCCCTCAGACCTCAGCGGGAGCGGCGAGCCGATT
>DASYAT010000105.1:0-47210 GCA_036501205.1 Streptosporangiaceae bacterium
GTGCGCGTCTCGTCCGCCCAGTCCGGCAGGTCGGCGGTCTTGGACTCGAACTCGCTGAACCGCAGCGCGTCGGTGACCAGACCGTCCAGCGCAGCGGCGGCTCGGTTCAAGGAGAACCCGTCCTGGCCGAGAGCATTGCTAAAGACCCCAAGCCAAGTTTGAAGCAAAGAGAGAAAGGCCGTGTGTTCTGGCGTCCAGATGCCGGCATCCCGCACGATTCCGCCATAAGAAAGCTCGACCCTAGCACCGAGATCGTCGAGCCAGCGCTGCCAGCGGCCGATCAGGGTTTGCCTGACCACCGCCTCGTAACCTTCGAGCGTGAAGTTCGTGCGGCGGGTCTCCGGGCGGGTCAGCGACAGGTAGAAGCGGATCGCGTCGACGTTGTCGGGGGTCAGGATGTCCTTGCCCCAGATCACGTGGCGGCGGCTGGTCGAGAACTTGTCCCCGTCGAGCAGGTAGAACTCGTTGACGTTGTAGTCGATGTCGGGCGTCCAGCCCGGGCTGGCGATCTTGTACAGGGCCGGGCTGAAGATCGAATGGTAGAACGTGTTGTCGTAGCCGAGGAAGTGAACGATCTTCCAGTCGTCCTGCGGGTCGCTGACCTTCCAGTCCTTGCCGAGCCGCCGGCCGAGCGTCTCGATGCCGTAGATGAAGCCGAAGCCGAGCTCGATCCAGACCCAGATGACCTGGCCGGGGACGTCGCCCTGGACCGGCTTGACGCCCCAGTCGGAGGGGTGGGTGAGGGACATGTCCAGGCGTTCGCGGCTGAAGACGCGGTTCGCTAGCTCGCGGACCTTGGCCGGGGCGCGGCCGACCGCATGGTGGGCGAGCAGGTCATCCTTGAGCTCGTGCAGCGGCAGGGTGTACCGCTCGATCGTTCCCGGGCGCGGGGTGGCCGTGCCGATCGCGGGCTGCGGGTCGGTCAGGTCGACGCAGAAGTTGGGCTCGCCGCAGACCTCGCAGATGTTGCCGCCGGTCTCGTTGCCGCAGCCTGGGCAGCCGCCGTCGATGTACGGCTCGAACAGGTACTGACCGGTCTCGCCGTCGAACAGGGCCGGGCCTTCTTGCCTGGTGACCCGGCCGGAGTCGACCAGGCGGGTGAAGAACGCCTGCAGGGCCTGCTGATAGCCGGGCTCCTTGCTGGTGTGGTTGACCTGGTCCGGGTGGATGTCCATGGCCGTCAGGGTCTCTTTGATCTCCTTCGCGTACGACTCGGCGACCTCGGCCGGGGTGCGGCCCTCGCGGCGGGCGCACTCGGCGACGTAGCTCTGGAAGTCATCGGTGGCGGCCAGGTGGTAGACCTCGGCGCCGTTCATCCGCTGGAACCTCACGAACGCGTCGGTGCCGAGGTAAGGACCGGACAAGTGGCCGATGTGCAGGCTTCCGTTCGGGGTCGGCGGGGTGGAGAACACGAAGATCGGCCGGTCGTCGAACCGGCGCCGGTCGGCGCGGGGCGCCTTCTTCGCGGCTCTCGGCGAGTCGCGCCAGTAGAAGGTCGTGAAGAAGATGTCGGTGTCCCCGGTGTTGTCCAGGTAGTGCGTCTCGAACGGCTCGAACTGCACCACCATCGGGGCGTTGATCGGGGTGCGCTTGCTGTCCATCACGATGTCGCCCTGGCCGGCGAAGATCACGAACGTCTCGGTCTCGTCGTGCTGGTGCGGGTCGGAGTGCTTGCCGGGTGGCACCCGGGCGAACGCGGCGCCGACGCCGAAGGCCTCGACCGGCCCGAGGTCGATGTCGCCTAGGTCGATGCCGAAGGACGGGTGCAGATGTTCCGGGTCATACGTGCTGATGATCATCTGTTACTCCCTGGCTCGCGGTGTCGTAGAGCAGGTTCACGGCTTCGCTGGCAATGGCCGGGCCGAGCCGGTAGCCGGAGCCGTTGGCCGCTCCGGCGAAGATGATCCGGCCGTCGGTGCCGTCGAGCGTCGTCACGACCGGTTCGTGGTTCTGGCTGTAGGCGTCGCAGCACACCCGGCCGGAGACGCAGGCGCCGGCCAGCGCGGGGGAGTAGGGGCGCAGGGTCGCGCGGGCCGCCTCGACGTCTCCGGGGGACAGGCCCTGCGCGGGCCCGTTGGGGTCGACGTCCCATTCGAGCCTGGTGTAGCTGAGCAGCCAATGGCCGCGATGGATGACCGGCAGCAGGAAGGCGTCCTCGGCCTCGAAGATCATGAGCTCGTCATCCGGGCCAGGCGGACGCTCGAGGTGCATCGCGACGATCTTCTTGACCCGCAGGTGAAGCGGGGTTACCAGGCCGGCCCAGGCGGGCTCGGCCAACCACGGTCCCGGGGCCAGCACGACCTGGTCGGCGCGCAGTCGCTCGCCCGAGCCGCAGCTCAGCGTGACCCCGGTTTCGTCCGCGGATAGCCCGGTGACCTTGACCGCTTCGGCGAAGCGGACGCGCGGCCGGGCGAGCGCCGCGATCACCTGGGTGAGGGCGGGCACGTCGGCGTAGTGACAGCCGCCGAGCTGCCAGACCCGCGACCCGGCCGGCAGCTTGATCTGCCCGGCCAGCCGGTCGGTGACCGCGGCCGCGCCGCCAGTGTGCTCGGGCAGGTACCCGGAACCGGCCGGGTCGCCTGGACCGGGCAGGACCAGCCGCGCGCCGACCGGGTGAATCGGCAGGCCGGGATGGTCAGCCTGCAGCGCCGCGTAATAGGCGTGGCTGAAGGCCGACATCCGGCGGGTTCGCGGCGTGCCGCCCTTTACCAGCGACACCCCGGCCGAGCGCCGGGTCACTCCCGACCCGATCAGGTCGCGGTCAAGGACGGTGACCGTGGCCTCCGGGTCGCGGGCGATAAGCTCGCGGGCGATCAGGCAGCCGACGATCCCGGCGCCCACCACCGCGATCGCGCGGCCAGTCATCGCCGGCCACCGTGCAGATCTCCGTTGGACGGCTTAGTCATCCACTCGATGAACGACTCGAGCTGGGCGTCGGTGCGGGTGCCGCGTATCCGGTCCAGGATGCGCTGGCTGCGCCAGGCGTTCAGGCTCAGGTTCGGATCGGCGAGACCACGCTGCCCGCGGGCGGCATTTTGCAGGAAAATATTGTTATCGGTCGGACCATCCCATACCACGGCGAAACTGTCATCGATTTTGTATTCACCGTTCTCGCGCTCAATCCGGCCCTCGATCGGTTCGAGGAAGGTCGGTGTAGCCGGCCGGTAACCGGTCGCCCAGATGATGACATCGAGTTCGACGCTTTCTGTGACGACGTCGTGCTCGTTATGCGCCAGCTTCAGATTCCAGGTGCCGGGCGTAGCGCTCGCGACCTCGATCACCGTGCGGTTCGGATACAGCGCCACCAGGTCGGCGTAGCCGTCGATGAATCGGCGGACATAAATACGCTGGTAGATCTGCCTGAGCGTGGCTTCTGAGATTCCGTCACTAGTCAGAATGTGGCGGGCATTGAGCGCGTGCCTGGTGGCGCTGTCCAGGCTGGCGAAGTAGTCGGAGTAGCTCGGCGTGTAATAGTCGTTGGTGAACGGCGAATCGTCGAGCGGCAGGAAGTTCGGCCTGCGTGAGATCCAGACGACCCGCCGTGGTAAATCGGGTGCCGGGCGGGAGATCAGGTCAGCGAAGGCCTCGGCGCCGGACTGGCCGCCGCCGACCACGCCGACTCGCAGGCCAGCCAGGCCGGTCGCCTTGGTCATGAAATCGGTGATGTGGAACTGCCGGTCGCCGAGGTGCTCGCGAGCCGGCGGCGGCACGACTGGCTGCACCCCGACCCCGATCGCGATGTTGTCGGAGGTCACCATCGTCGATTCGGTCTGGATGTGAAACACGTTGTCGTAGGTGACCGAGTGAACCTCGTGCCCGAAGCGGATGTTCTCGTTCTTGCGGCAGGCCCACTCCATGTAGTTGCGGAACTCCTCGCGCGGCACGGCGTCGAACTGCGCGTTCAGGAAGTGGTAGACGCGGCCTAACTCGCACAGGTAGGCGAGGAAGGAATAGGCGTTCGTCGGCTGGGACAGGCTGACCAGATCTTTGAGCATCGAGACCTGGATCGTGGCGCCGGGAATCTGCTGCCCGTCATGCCATCCGAAGCTCTCTTTCTTATCCAAAAAGAGATTTGTGATCTCTGGATGACTGTGCATCAGCGACGCTAAACTAAGGTTAGCGGGGCCGACACCTATGCCGACGCAGCGATAATGGCGTGCACTATTAAACGCTTCCGGTGCCACAGTATTACCCTTCGGAGAACGTTTTTGGGCATGCTGACGCGATAACCAGAAATGAAGCGTCAGTGAACGTGGTTCGCAAACCACCCTCATGGTGTCTCAAGGTAGCTATGACCAGAACGATCCATTGTGTCCGATTGACTGTCAAGCGTACTCTTGTGTGATGGTGCGACATAAGTCTCATTTCCTGAAGCTATCCACAGAGGACCTGCTGGTCAGGCGGCGCGAGATGGCCACCTGCCTCGGCGACCTCGAGGAAGTGCTCCTCGGATCGCTGGTAGAGCAGACTCGCAAGTGCGGGAAGGCTGACTGCCGGTGCGCGACCGGGAAGCCGCACGGGCCGTACTCCTACCTGACGCCAAGGCGCGGCCGGCGGGGGATGCGGTACGTGCCGGCCGCGATGGCGCCGGTCGTGACCGCCTACTTAAGCCGGGGAGAGCAGGTCGAGGCGGCGCTGGCCGAGATATCGGCGATTAACGTCGAATTGCTGGCTAGGCGCGAACTGGGCTAGGCGCGAGCCTGGCTTAGCCGTACCTGGCTCGCGGGTTCGCCGCAGCCTTTTAGGCGCGGTTTAAACCTGGTGCGCGATAACTGTGGCGTCACGAAAAGATATCTTTCATAAATCGGCCCTTGTCTGCTCATTTCACCCAAGTACGATGTCGAAAGCGGTGAAAATGAAAGGGGCAGTTATGCGGCTGCCGCCTAGGGCGTTGCGACACGTAATGACGCATCGCTGGGCCTTTTCTGCTGTGGCCGTGACCGTCCTGATCACCTCGGCGTTCACCGCGGCCGCGGCCGCGTTCCTGAGCACCGTCACGTTGATCGCGGTCAGGTCCGAGCTCGCCAGGAATCCCGGATCACAGATCGTGGTGGCCGCTCCGGTGCCCGGCGATCAGATCGCCCGTGCGACCAGGGTGGTCAGCGCGGCGGTACGTGGTCCTGGCGGCCCGGGAGCGCCGCCGCAGCTGACGGCGCAGATCGTGGTCAGCCTGCAGTCAGGGATCATGCGGCTGGTCGGCGCGGACGGGCACGGCACGAAGCTGGAGACCCAGCTGATCTCGCTGCCCGCTCTGGCCTCGCATATCTCGGTGGTCGCCGGGCACTGTGACACCGCGCCGGCTGGACCGGGCGCGGGCGGGAAGGGCGGGTCTGGCCGGACGGGCGGGCAGATAAGGGCCTGCTTGCCGCAGACGGCTGCCCGCGCGCTCGGTCTTGCCCCCGGCGATCGGACCACGCTGAGCGATACCGTCTCGGGCACCAGGGTCAAGGTGCTGATCACCGGCGTGTTCCGGCCGCTGGTGCCGGCCAGCCACTACTGGACGCTTAACCCGATGGGCCCGGCGCCGGTGCACCTCCTCGGCGGCCTGGAGACGGCTGGTCCGCTGGTCACCAGTTCGGCCAGCCCGGGGCACGGATTCGCGATCAGGGCGGCGGCCTGGCTGATCCGGCCGCAGTTCGCCGGGATCAGCAGCAGTGACCTGGGCGCGATCGGCGCCGGGCTGGGCAGCCGGCTAAACGGCCTGGCCAATACCCAGGCCTTGTCCAGCGCCGTCGTGACGACCACGCTGCCGCAGGAGCTCTCCGCGCTGGCGACCGCGCTCGTGGTGGCCAGGACTGAGTTGCTGGCCGGACTGCTTACATTGCTGGTCGTGGCCGGGGCCACGCTGGCGCTCGCGGTCAGGCTGCTCGCGCAGCGGCGGACCGGCGAGGCCGCGCTGCTGTCGGCGCGAGGGGCGTCCAGGACCCAGCTGGCCAGGAGAGCGCTGATCGACGCGGCGATCGTCGCCGTGCCCGCGCTCATCGCCGGGCCGCTGATCGGCGCCGGGCTGGCCGTGGTGTTGCTGCGGGCCGGGCTGCGGCCGGTCGGCATCGCGGTTCCCGGGCTGGCGCCGGGAGCGACGGCGGCGGCCTGGCTGGCGACAGTGCTGGTGCTGGCCGGCTGCACCGCGATCATCGGGCTGCCCTGGTTGCGCCGGCCTCCGTCGCCGCTGCGGCGGCGAGCCGTCCAGGGCCGGCAGCGGTCGATCGTCGGCGCGATCGGGGCCCAGGCCGACCTCGCGGTGGTCGCGCTCGCGGCGGCGGCGGCCTGGCAGCTGATCCACTCGCCGAGCGAGATCTCGGCCGGCCTCGGTGGCGCGCTGTCCGCTGACCCGATCCTCCTCATCGCGCCCGTGCTCGCGCTCGTGGCCGGCGCACTGCTCACCTTGCGGCTGCTGCCGCTTGCGGCCAGGCTGGGCGACCGGCTGGCCGCCAGGGGCCGCGGCCTGGTCATGCCGGTCGCGGCCTGGCAGATCAGCCGCCGCACGCTGCGGCAGGCCGGGCCGACGCTGGTCGGCGTGCTCGCGGTAGCGGCGGCGGTGATGGCGCTGGCCCAGCGAGACAGCTGGCACGGTTCTGTGCAGGCCCAGGCCAGCTTCGAGGTGGGCGCCGATGCCAGGATCACGATCCCGCCGGCGGCCACGCTCTCCCTTGGCCAGATCAGCGGTATCACCAGGGCGCCAGGCGTCACCGCGAGCACGCCGGCCGTCCGGGCGACGATCAGCCTGCCGAACGGCAACCTCGGAACCCTGCTGGCGCTCAATACCGCTTCGGCGCAGACCGTGATTCCGGTCTCAGCGGCAGGCCCCTCCAAGGCCGAGCTGAGCAAGCTGTCCGCGGCCGTCCCGCGCGACGGTATCGAACTGCCAGGCCGGCCGACCGCGCTGCGGCTCACCGCCAGCCTGGGCGGCGGGCTGATGACCGGGCAGGCTCAGCTATTCGTCCAGCTCACCGACGCGGCCGGGATCGGCTACCTGCTGCCCGCTGGCGCGATCACTCCCGACGGGAAGCCGCGCACGCTGACCGCCACGATCGCGCCCGGCAACCAGGCCGACTACCCGCTCCGGCTGACCGGCTTCTCGCTGCAGTTCAACTCGCGCGGAAAGAAACAGCCCCTCGATCGCTTGACCTTGACGGCCGGGTTTGCGCTGGCCAGCCCGGACAGTACGGCCGGCACCTCGGTCAGGCTGGCGCCGGCCGGTGAAGACCTGATCTCCGCCGTGCTGAAGAACCCGGGCAGCCAGGCGCCAACCGTGGACAGCGCGAAGGCATCAGGCGGTGGTGCCGTGAGCGTCGCGTTCAGTCAGGGCGTCCGCGGGACCTACCTCTCGCAGAACCCCACCGGATTCTCGGTCTCTGACCGGTACGCCGGAGTGAACAAGCCGTTGCCCGCGGTGGTGACCCCCAGCTTCCTCGCGGCGACCGGTGCCAAGATCGGCGGCCTGCTGGTGGCCGGCGTCGATGGCACGACCGTGCGGATCACTCCGACCGCGGTGCTGTCGCACCTGCCGACCATGACCAACGGCAGTCCGGGCGTGCTGGTGGATCAGGCCGCGCTCGCCGATGTGCTGCAGGTCGCTGGTGCGCAGCCGGAGAACGTTACCGAGTGGTGGCTCAAGACCAGGAGCCACGTCGTGCTGGCTGGCCTGCCGCCGGGCACGTCCACCGCGATCCGGGCCCGGCTGGTGAGTTCCCTGCTCGCCGACCCGCTGTCACTGGCCTCCCAGCAGGCACTGCTCGCGCTGGCGATCGCCGCGGTGCTGCTCGCCGTCATCGGCATGCTGGTCAGCATCGCGACCGCTTCCGAACGATCGCGGGACCTGGCGCTGCTGGACGCTCTCGGCATGCCGCCCCGCCAGATCGCCCGCCTGCTTGGCCTGGAGCAGAGCCTGACCGCCGTCGCGCCGAGCGCCATCGGCCTGCTCTTCGGGGCGGCGCTGAGCGAACTAATCATCCCGGCGGTCACGCTCACCTCGAGAGCGTCCCGGCCGATCCCGGCGGTCGCGGTGCAAGTGCCCTGGCTACTGGCGGTCGCGATCGCGCTGGCGATGGCCGTGCTGCCCACGCTGGCCATCGTGCTCGCGCTGCCGCGGCGCCAAAGCGGGGCGGCGCGGATCCGGATGGAGGAGGACACATGAGCCGGCTGCGGCGGCTGGTGGTCGGCGAAGCCGGGGTTGCGCCTGCCCTGATGCTGGCCGGCATCGCGGTGGTTGTCGCGTTCATCTCGGTCTTCGGCACCCGGGCGCTGGTGTCGGCGGACAACTCCGCGACCGCCGAGGCGCTGCGCCAGGTACCGCCGGTCGATGCCGGCGTCCTGGTCACGGCTGATCTGTCGGCGTGGCCCAAGACCGGCACGCTGCCTGCGCAGCGGATCGATCATCTCGGTGCCTTGCTGGCCAGCAGCGTGCCGAGACAGCAGGACTTCCTGACCAGCCAGCACTGGGGCGGCGCGATCATGCCGACGGTAGTCGCGCTGAACGCGGCGCCGTCCGCAGTCATCGACAACCCGCCGCAGGTTGAGATCGCTTACCGCACGGCGCTAGCCACGAACTCGGTCCTGGTCAAAGGCTCGATGCCCGATGGCAACGCCACGATCAAGCCGGCCGGGAATGGCCAGTCGCGGGTGGTGACGTTCCCGATCGCGGTGACGGAAGCGACCGCGCGCCGGTTCAGTTTCCGGATCGGATCGATGCTGCGGCTTGACCAGCCGGCCGCCGGCGATCCGTTTGTCGACCTGAAGGTAGCTGGGATCGTCAGGCCCACCCGGCTGAGCTCGTCGTTCTGGCAGATCGACCCGACTCTCGACCGGCCGTCCCTCCAGGGCGGCGGCGGGCCTAACTCCGCTTACTGGATCGGTGGCATGTTCATCGGCCCGGCCGGAGTCTCGGTGCTGCCGACCGCCTATCAAGGCGCGAACGAGCTGGTGTCCTGGTTCGTGCCGATGCGAAGGGACCTGACCGCGGCGGAGATTCCGAACCTGGAAACCGCGGTGAACACCTTCGGTGGCTCACCGGAGCCCCGCGATGCCGAGGACCGGCTCGGCGCGGGCGACCTGAACGACACCGCCGTCTCCTCCGGCCTGGCTCAGGGCCTGTCCGGCTTCACCGATCAGTGGCATACCGTCGAGCGGTCGGATTCGCTGCTGCTGGTCGGCCTGTTCGTGGCCGGAGCGCTGCTGCTGTTCATCTGCTCAGAACTCGCGGCCGAGGCCTACCGGCCCGAGTTGGTCGTGATCAGGGTGCGGGGCGGGAGCCTGCGCCAGCTGTCAGGCCGGATGCTCGCCCGGACGGTCCTGGTCACGTTGCCGGCGCTGGTGATCGGGGCGGCCGTAGCGATCGCGCTGCTTCCGGCCAGCGACAGCAAGGCCAGCTGGCTGCTCGGCGGGCTGACCGCGGCGGTGGCGCTCGGCAGCCTGCCGGTGATCGCCATCATCGCGCACCGGCAGCGGCGGCTGGCCGATACCACCCGCCAGGACGAGGCCGCGACCGGCAGGCCGAGGTGGCGCCGGCTGATCGCGGAGCTGCTGGTCGTGATCGTCGCGGCCGCGGCCGTTGCTGATCTGCGGCTGCGGGGCTCGCCCACCTCGACGACCAGTGCCTACCTGAGCGCGAGCGCGGTGCTGGTGGCCGCCGCCGTGGGCCTGATCGTCAACCGGGTCTTCCCGGCGCCACTGCGCGCGCTGGCGCGGCTGGCCGCCGCGGCCAAGGGTCCCGTCGGTGCCGTGGGCCTGGCCAGGGCCGCGCGAGCACGGGCCGGCTCGGCCGGGCCCGCCTTCGCGCTGATGCTGACGCTGACCCTGGTCGGGTTCAGCGCGATGGTCCTGACCGCGGTCTCGGTCGGCCAGGTAGCCGCGTCCTGGGCTCAGGTCGGCGCCGACGCGAACATCTCGGTTCCCGGCCTGACCGGGACCAGGCTGACCGGCGTCACTGCGGCTCAGCTGAAGGTGATCAGCGCGGTCGCCGGTGTCCGGCACGTCACCTCGGCCTATACGGTCACGAACCAGGGCCTGCAGACGGTCAACGTGCTCACCGGCAGCCACTCGAGTCAGCCGCTCGGCATCGCCGTGGTGACCCCGCAGTCGTATGCGAAGGTCGCCGCCGACTCGCCGTGGCCCGACTTCCCGGGCGGCGCGCTCAGCGAGCCGCACTCGGGGCCGAACGGGGTGGTCCCGATCCTGGTCTCGCCCGGGGTGCGGACCGGCGGCGGCTCGCGGCTTGCTTACGCCGGCCTCAGCATCCCGGTCAAGATCGTCGGCACGATTACCGACACCCCGGCGATGCCGACCGGCGGCAGCTACGTCGTCCTGCCCAGGTGGGCCGCCTTCCGGCTGCCGTCGCTTCCCCCGCCGCGGACCGTGCTGGCGACCGGCCCGGCGATCGACAGCGAGGCGCTGGCCCAGGCGGCAGCTAAGGAATTCCCGGCGGGAATTAGCATCACGATGCGCCGGCAGGCGCTCAGCCAGCTGAAGAACTCCCCGGCTCAGCACCTGTCTGAGTCGCTGTACGTGAGCGGGGCGATCGCCGCCGCCGTGCTCAGCGCGCTCGCGGTGCTGTTCGCGCTGGCCGGATCGGCGCGCAGCCGGGCCAGGATGATGACCAGGCTCGCGGCCCTTGGCATGCCCAGGTCGCAGGCGCTCGCGCTCGGCCTCACCGACGCCCTGCCGCTGCTGGTGGTGGGCGCGGTCGGATCGGCGGTGTCGGGCTGGCTGCTCGCCGAGGTCCTGGGGCCGGTGCTCGGACTCGGTGTCTTCACCAACTCGTCCGTGCCCGTTACGCTCAGGCCAGTGTGGCCGGCGGTAGTCGCGCCGATCGCCGTCGCAGTGGTGCTATCGATCGCGTACCTGCTGATCGACGGCCTGGCGACCGGGCGGCGCGAGATCGGATTGGTACTGCGTTACCAGGAGGCAGGCCAGACATGACCGGCATCGATGACCTGATCGCGCAACAGCAGGTGAGCAGCGATCAGATGGCAGCGGACGCCAGCGGCGCGATGATCATCTGCGAGCGGCTGGTCAAGATCTTCTCCGTGTCCGGGGTCGAGACGCAGGCGCTGCAGGGCCTGGACCTGGTGCTTCGCCCCGGCGAGCTGACCGCGCTGGTCGGCGCCTCGGGCAGCGGCAAGTCGACGCTGCTGAACATCCTGGCCGCGCTGGACCGGCCCACCGGCGGCAACGCGGTGGTGGCCGGCCACGACCTGCTGACGATGGGGGGCAGGGAGCGGCTGCGGTACCGCCGGTCCACCGTCGGGTTCCTGTGGCAGCAGACCGGCCGGAACCTTCTCGCCCAGCTCACCGCGGCCGAGAATGTCATGCTGCCGATGGAGCTGGCCAAGGTACCGCGGAGCAAGCGCGCCAGCCGGGCCGCGACCCTGCTCGGCATGCTCGGCCTGACGGAGCACGCCGACCAGCTGGTCAGCCGGCTTTCCGGCGGTCAGCAGCAGCGGGTCGCGATCGGGGTGGCCCTCGCTAACGAGCCGAGCGTGCTGCTCGCCGACGAGCCGACCGGCGAGCTGGACACCGAGACCGCCGACGACGTGTTCGCCGCCATGCGCACCGCGAACGTCGAGACGGGCGTCACGATGCTTATCGTCACCCACGACGCGAGCGTTTCTGAACAGGTCAGCCGCACGATCGCGATCAGGGACGGCCGGATCAGCACCGAGGTGCTGCGTACCACCTTGACCGACGAGCACGGCCAGCAGGCGCTTAACTCGCAGGAGTACTCAGTGCTCGACCGGGCCGGCCGGCTGCAGCTGCCGCTGGACTTCATCGAAGCGCTTGAGCTCAAGGACCGGGTCCGGCTGGCGCTCGAACCCGACCACGTAGGGGTCTGGCCCGACCGGGTCGCGACAGCGGCGACGGCCACGAAGGAGGCGGGATGACCGCGCAGCCGGAACCGGTCCTGGTCGGCTCGGCCGGCCGGGCCATCAGTGCGGCCGGGGAGCCAATGGTCCGTACCGAGGAGCTGACCCGCACCTTCGGCCACGGCCAGTCCGCCGTGCATGCCCTGCGGGGAGTTTCTGTGACCGTGCGGCGGGGCGAGCTGATCGCGATCTGCGGGCGGTCAGGCTCGGGTAAGACGACCTTGCTCAACCTGCTGTCCGGGCTGGACCGGCCGACCTCAGGGCGAGCCTGGGTGGCCGGCCAGGAAGTCTCCGCGATGAGCCGCGATGAGCAGCTGCGGCTGCGCCGCGACCACGTCGCACTGGTCTTCCAGTCCTTCGCGCTGCTGCCGATGCTGTCCGCGGCCGAGAACATCGGCGTCCCGATGCGCCTGTCCAAAATGAACTCTGCTACCAGGGAAAAGCGCGTCACCGCGCTGCTCGAACTCGTCGGCCTGCCCGGTTACAACAAGAAGCGGCCGCACGAGATGTCCGGCGGAGAGCAGCAGCGAGTCGGCCTGGCCCGGGCTCTCGCCAACAACGCCGAGGTGCTGCTCGCCGACGAGCCCACCGGCCAGCTCGACTCCCAGACCGCCCGCCAGATCATGAGCCTGATCAGATCCATCGTGCACGGCGAGGGCATCACCGCGATCGCCACCACCCACGACCGCGCCCTGATGGACCTGGCCGACCGCGTCCTGACCATAGAAAACGGCCAGATCCAGGCATAGGCGAGCATCAGCGGACCGTAAAACCGTCGGCTCAGCCTACGTTGGTTCGAACCCAACACCTGCCACCACCAGCGAAAACGCCCCGCTAGCTGCGCATACGCACGCTACCGGGGTGTTTCTTCTGCGTCCCGTCATGTGTCACCTTGTATCGCGGCAGACCGTCATGTTGCGGTGTCCGCGGACGCATGGCGGACGGGTTTCGTGCCGCCAGCGCGGTCGGTTGTAGCCGCTGGCTTTCCGCGGATTACCACGGACCGGCCGCGCCGGCGGGGTGCCCTGCTTTGACATGCGCCGCTGAGTTGGGCCTTCGTCCTGTGTCCGCCCGGAGGCGCCGTGCGATTTCTCGGCGTCCACGCCTCAAGTGGACGTGACACAGCGGGCGCGGGTGGGGGATAGGCAGTGCCTGAGGGGGGATCGACCCCATATCCCCACGCCTGGAAGTGGACGAAGATCTCTGGTTGCGGCTCTCGTCAACAAACAGGCTTGATCAGGCGCGCGCTGCGTCCGCCCAGTGCCGTTCTCGATGGCGCCTGGCCAGTTGACGGCTGTGAGTGCCGCAGCTCCGGTCGGCTCGGACGGCGCGAAAGGTTCGGCCGCGTAAAGTGACATGTCGAGTGTCCGCTATTGCGAAGAATGCGATTGGCGGCTACAAGGGGCGTTCGCGATCCTGGACAGCAAGGTGACCGCGGCGGACCGGTGCCTGGAGAAGACGGCCGGCGTGAAGGCAAGGCCATTGACCTGTGTATTCGGGCAAGGCGCACCGGTACCGCGGCAAAGTCCACGCCGTCGCTAGGCCTGAAGGCCTTTCGCTGTGGGTCTCGCCGGCCGAGCCGGGCTCGGTCCGCGACATCACCGCATTGTACCGGGCTGCCGCGCTGGGAACGCCCGCCCTGGCCGGCGGCGGCTGCGAGGGCGCCGGGAAAGGCAACTGCGGCCCCGGCGAAGAATCCCCGGACGGCCGCGCCGACATCGGGACGGCGCCGGCAATGCCCTGCTGCGGTCAGCCCGGTGCCCCGGCGAGCGGGCATGCGCCCTGCTCACCCCGGCGTTGGCGCACCTTCCGGCACATTACCGCCAGCCCGGGCAAGATCATCCTGATAGCCGGAGCCGCATTCGTGCTAGTCCGCTTCGAGCGCGGCTACCTGAAATGACGGAACCCCAATTCGGTGAGATCGGCTCAGTTTTTGCCAAACCGAGCGGGATCGGGCTTAGGAACATCAAGCCGACCTTTTTTATGTTTATTCTGGTTCTTGCATTCAATGGGTTGTCCTGTTAATTTGAGCGTGGGCCAGCAGAAATCAACCGATCAATTACGAATCCAGATTGGCTGGACCCTCCGGCGCGCCTGACCGCATTTGCTTTCGCGTTTACTTTCCAGGCATCTACCTATATTCCGGTCGCCGTATCTCGGCGTGCCCGAAATAAGGGCGGGGGTGGTTTCTGCCGGCCGCGGAGTAGAACCTGGCGAGATGTTGGAGGCGTCCGATGGCGTACGACAAGAACCTGGACAGGATTTACGGCGACCGCACCTACGTGAGCACCACGATGGTGCGTCACGCGGGCACGACGGTGGCGTTCGCGATGGACGCCAGCCGCAGGATTTTCTACAGCGTGCTGAACTTAGATTTAGAAGAAGCCTCGCGCGGTCCGCTGGACGTGGCGTACTGGAACGCCGAGCCCGGGCTGCTGACCTTCCCGGGCGAGATCGTCGACGTGATGCCGCCGGTTACCACATCGATCGTGCTGCCGACGGTGGAACGAGGCACCCGCACCGAGACCCAGCCCGACCTGCTGGCGGCTGACGAGGTGGATCAGTTCCTGTCCACGACCGCGCGGCTGACGGCAGCGACGCGGCTCCAGGTCGTCTCTGACGGGCGGTACCTCTACGTGTTCCGCCAGTCGATCGCCGCGACCGACGGCGACGCCATCTTCAAGCTCACGGGCGGCGGCTGGTCCGGTGACCCGAGTCGAAACGACTACGCCCAGTCCACCTCGGCCGGCGCGCCGAAGATAGCGGCAGCTGACAGTTCGCTGCTGTGCGACCGTTACGTACTCGGCGGCTCGCAGCTCTTGCCCGTGGTCGAGGTCCGGTACCAGCGCAGTCGCAGCAAGTTCGCGCCCGCGTCCGGCGGCGACACCATGGGCACCAGGGACATGGAAGGCAAGTTCTTCTACGAACCGACCCTGAGGCTGTCCTTCGTCAGCAACCTGACCGGCGGCCAGTTCTGCGCTGCGCAGCTCCCCACCGCTGTATCGGGGCAGGCGCGCTGGCAGGTCTTCGCGTTCAACAGCGCCACCAGCCGGGTCGAGTCATTCAATCTGCCGGCCGACTCCGATGGCCTGTTCAGCGTGACCGGCCAGCAGCTTTACACCAGCCCCGACCCCAAGTACCAGCCCTCGGTGCTCGAGCGTTCGCCGGGAATAGATTTCAACACCAAGCAGCCGCTGATTCCGGTGCCGCCGAGCACCGACCGGGCCGGCACCGCGCTGCACTTCGACGGATCCGCCGGCGGGCTCGCGATCGCCCCGTACAGCCGCGGCGACCTGCCCGGTGGCACGCAAGCCACGCTGGAGGCGTGGATCAAGCCGGCCGTGCTGGGCGGCCAGATCGTGGCCGTCGGCGGTGGCTTCAGCCTGTACCTCGATGGGAACGGCATGCTCGCGGCCGGGAAGGACAGGTGGGAGCTGAAGGCTTCCAGCGCGGTCCCGGCCGGCGTGTACAGCCACGTCGCCGCCGTGTGCGACAGCACTAACGTGACGTTGCTCGTCAACGGCACGTCGGTGGCGTCGAGCACGACCTCGCCTGATGTTCCGATCCTCTCGGCCAACGTCACTGTGGGCGCGGGGTTCAATGGCGACATCGACGAGGTGCGATTGTGGGCCGCGGCCAGGACAAGATTCGATGACCGCTGGCGCCGGCTTACCGGGATCGAGCCCAACCTGTGCATCTATCTCCGCATGGACGAGGGCGCGGGGACGACCGCTTCGGACTCCACCCGCTGGCTGCGCCAGGGGACGTTGGCTGTCAGCCCGGGACCGACCTGGGTGTCGTCGGACGCTCCGGTCGGCGACGGCCCCGGGCTGTCGCGGGACTCGTTCGCCGTCTCCGGCTATCTGGCGGCCACCGCGCTCGCCACTACGTTGTACTTCCAGCAGGAACCAGAGGGCGCGCCCGGTTATGACGACCAGCCCGGGCAGTCCAAGCGGCAGTCGCGGCTGCTGCTGGCCTTCGGCATCGCCGCCCAGGCCCAGCCTGGCCAGTCACAGTCAGCCCAGAAGGCGTACGTCTACACGCTTGACTTCGCTGTCACCCGGCATGGCGGGCTGGCCCAGGTGCCGGCCCAGCTTCAGCCCGCCGGCATCGCCCCGTCAGCGCCGACCACGGACCAGCAGGCGATCAGCGCGGCGCAGACAGCTCTGGCAGCGGCGCAGGCGGCGCTGAACGCCGACCAGGCGCTGGTCAACCGCATCCCGGCCACTCTTAAGGCCATCCAAGACGTCGAGGGCTCATGGATGCTGAGCTACCGCGAAGTAGACCTCAACAAGTGGTTCTGGCTATGGCGCGGATGGCAAATCGACCAGGAAAAGCAAGCTAGGGCGAACTTGGCTGACCTGCGAAACCAGTTAACGCAGATGACGGCAGCGCAAGTCAGGCTCGCCGCCGACCAGGCGGCGGTGAAGGCGGCGCAGGACAAGCTGGCCACGCTGACGGGCGGCCTGAGCGGAGGCGACGAGCAAGCCCTGCCCATGCCGCTGGTAAGCACCGACAGGACCGGCCTTTCCTCCTACGGCGGGATGCTGAGCTTCGCCTGGACGGCGGACGCGCCGACGCTGCTCGAAAGCTCGACCGGCGACGTGGTGCTGTACTTCCGCGGCGGCGACGGCCAGTTCTTCGCGGCCTACTACCCCACCCAGGTCTCGCGGGCGGTCAAGACCATCACGACCGGTAACGACAAGCTATCGCTGATCGCCCATGACACGTCCGCCAGCCTGTCCGACATCACCGTCACCGTCAGCGACGGCGCGTCGACCGATCAGTGCCAGGTGCAGATCGCGCGCGGCCCGGTCACCGAGACCTTCGGCCAGGTCCCGCGCGCCGCGGTGACCTTCGCGAACGTCCTCAACGGCACCCTCCCGCCTGGCCCGCTGGTGGCGACCGCGCTGTCGACGGACGACCTGGTGGTCAAGGACCAGCCGGTCAAGGATCAGACGGTCAAGCTTGCGGGGAAGCTCGCGAACGCTCTGGCCGCCGGCACCGCGATCACGATCGGCGGAGTGACGCGCAGGCTGTCAGCCGACGCCGCGGCGGACGCAACCACGCTCACCATCGCCAGCGATGCACGCTCTTACGCCTACCCGAAAGGCGGCGAGGTGCGCACGGTCACCTACGACTACGGGCAGCAGGCGAACTGCAACGTCCCTGGGATGTCGCTCGCGCGCGGCTCGCTGATCATCGGCGCCCGCGCCGGGACCGCGACCGGGCCGGTGCCGACAGGGACGGCCGCGGACGGCACGGCTGCCCTGGCCCCCCGCTGGCGCGGCGACAGCCCGGGCCGGGCGCTGAGCTTCGACGGCAACGCCCAGGGCCTGCGCCTGGCGTCGGCCGCTGCCCTGCCCGCCATTGCCCCCACCGCCGACCTGACCGTCGAAGCATGGGCTAATCCGGCGTTCGTCGGCGCCGGAACCACCCAAGGCGGCCGCGCCAGGATCGTGCACGCCAATATCCCGGCACCAGCCGCCGGGTCTCCGCCCGGCGCTCAGGTCGCCCCGTACACGCTTGGCATGGAAGGCGCGCCGCTGACCAGCGCACTCCAGTTCAACGGCAGCACCGACTACATCGACTGCGGCAACAACCTGTCGCTGGCCGGAACCGACTTCACCGTCGAGATGTGGGTCAAGCGGCAGGCAAGCGGCCACGGAGATTCCCTTTTCCAACTGCAAAAAGTAGATAACACAGGTACGGCCAGCATCTTCCTGATAGCCCTCACGGCCGAGAACACCTTCGGCGTCGCCTGGGTTAGTCCAGCCAATAGTCAGCAGGTCATCACCGCGAGCACCTATCCCGATACAGGCTGGCACCACTGGGCGGTGACTTACGTCGTTGCCAATGGGCAGGTCACCATCTACCGTGACGGCGCTCAGGTCGGTCAGGGAACGCTCTCCGGTGCTATCCCGCTAGCCGCTGCCAACACGAGGCTGGCCAGCGGGGCCCCGGTCGCTCTCGATGAGGTGCGGGTGTGGCGCCGGGCGCGAACCTCGCAGGCCGTCAACGCCTACATGAACACGCGGGTGAGCGGCGAGGAGCCCGGGCTGCTCGCCTGCTGGAGCTTCCAGAACAGCTCGACCATCGACCGGACCGGCAACCACTACGACGGAGTCATCTACGGCACACCCCAGCAGGTGACCTCCGGGCTGCCCGGCTCCAGCCTGGTGGCCGGCGTCGGCAGCCAGTTCGTCCGCAGCGCCGACACGTTCCCGGTCGGGCAGTGGGGCCACGTCGGGCTGGTGTTCAAGCAGGACTGGGCGATGAAGCTGAACGGCATCGGCTATATCGACGCCGGCGGCGCCGACGGCCTCAACCTTCTCGATGACCTGACCATCGAGGCGTTCGTGCAACTCGACACCCTCGGCGTCAGGCATGGCCTGGTCGCCAAGGGCGCGCTCGGGGCGGGAAAGAAGGGCAACGCGGTCCCGTACGCGTTCTACGTTCGGGAAGACGGCGCTCTTGTCTTCAGCTTCGAGTCTGGCTCAGGCGGATCGGCCACCTGGCAGACGTTTACCTCAACCGACGGCGCCACCCCGGCACCCGGCCGGCTTCAGGCCGGCGTGTTTACCAAGGTCGCGGTGACCCGCTGGAGGACACCGAACGATCCAGCCGAGCGATACGGGATCACTTTCTACATCAACGGCGCCGTCGCGGGCACCAGCCCGGTTCCGCCCGCGATCCAGGTGTACAGCGGGGCCAAGCCGGTCGGCAACGACGAGAACTGCGTCATCGGCCAGTACGGCCAGGGCACCACGACCTTCGGGCTGCGCGGCACGCTCAGCGAGGTACGGATCTGGAGCGTGGCCCGCTCGTCCAGCCAGATCGGGGCGGCGATTACCGCCAGGGCCAACGGCCTGGCCGGCTGGTGGAACTTCCCCGAGGCCAGGGGCGCGTCCACCGTCGACGAGACGGGCAACTACCCGGCCACGGTGCGCGGCGCGACCCGCGTACGCACCCCCGATCCGGCAGGGAACAGTTTCACGCTGTACCGCAACGGCGGCTCGGTCGCATCAGCTCTGGTCAAGGCCGACGATCCGCTGGCGACAGCCGGCTACGGCAGCACCAGCCAGTTCACCATCGCCGGAAACTCCGGTGCCGACGGCAGCCTTTCCGAGGGCTTCGCCGGCGCGCTCGACGAGATCAGGATCTGGCGGGTCGCGCGGACGCAGGAGCAGCTACTCGACAACCTGTTCAGCCGGCTGCGCGGAGAGCGCAACGACCTGCTCGCCTACTACCCGTTCGACAGCTCATCGACCGTGCTCGGCGCGATCGTCAACGACCTCGGACTGCGCGGCAACAACCTCACGCCGTCCGCCCCGGCGCCGACCATCGGTGTCTCCACCGCCCCGGTCTCCGACGACACCTCCCAGGTGCGCTCCGCGCTGACCACCGTGATGACGCCCTTCAACGTCCTGGTCGGCGGCACCCCCATAGGGTCGGAGTACGCCGACATGCAACGCGATGGCGAGGGTCGGCTGATCGGGGTGATGAAACGCTGCTACGCCTACATCCGGGCCGGCTCCTGGGTGCTGCGCACCGGTTTCAAGATCGGCGATCTCGTCACCAGCTGGGTCGGCCAGGCCCAGTTCAACCCCCAGCTCATCGGTTACATCGAAGGCGCGCCGCCGGTGCCGTCGGAGAACTTGATCTACGAGCCGACTACCGACTACAACGACAAGTCATCGGTCACGTTCGTGCAAGCGGACAAGATCTCGAGCACCCTTGGCCAGACCAAGGCAGGCACGTTCGACTTCGCCGCGAAGGCCAATTTCAAGGTCGGCTTTGGCACCGATGTCTGGACGGTGACCGGCGCCCTGGCAGTTGCCGCGATTACTGGCACGGCCCAGCCCTTGGCCAAAGTCAAGGGCTCGGTCAACGCCGGCTTCGAGCTGAAGTTCTCCCAGGGGTGGAGCGAGGACACCCAGGTGCACCAGGAGACCGCCACCACCCGTACCAGCGCTGTATCGCTCACCGGGCACTTCGAGGACGCCGAGGCAGCCGAGCAGGTCAACCCCACGGCCGGACGACGTTTCGTGCCAGCCAACTACGGCTTCGCGATCGTCCAGTCGGCGACCGCCGACCTGTACGCGCTCCGGCTCGGCCACTCCGGCGCGCTCGTCACCTACCGGATGGTCGCCAACCCCGACATCCCGCCGGACTGGAACATCATCACGTTCCAGCTCAACCCCGCCTACTGCAAGCAAGGAACGCTGGACGGCCTGATCGGCTACGCCGCCGCCAAGGGCCCGGGCAGTGCGCTCCAGCCATTCGCCGACCCCGACTACCCCAAGGCGGCCGATACGGACACGGCCAAGGGCGAGTTCAGCTACTACCGGCCGTCCGAAGCCTACGCACTCAAGCGCCGCATCCAGCGGGAAGAACTCCAGCTCCAGAGCTTCTACGACTCAGTCTCCGCCGACACCACGCTTCTGGGCAACAACAAGGTGTACCAGCAGGCAGAACGCGTGCTGAACAGCATGTCGGGAGGCGGCGGCGGACCAGGCACCAGCCTGGACCCGGCGACCGGAAACGCCGTCGCCGGCCGCGAGGCCAACAAGTCATCGTCTAAGCGCAACCTGGCCGACACCTACGTATGGACCGCCTCAGGCGGCCTGTTCTCCGAGACCACCAGCACCACCGACCAGGTCACCTGGGTCACCACCGGCAACTACTCCGTAAGCGGCAGCACCACCATCGGCGGCAGCATCGAATTCGGCATCGGCCCGGCCTCGATGGAGATCTCCGGCGACGTCAGCTTCGGCGGCAGTTCCACGATCACCCGCACCAAAACCAGGGATGCCAGCCGCAGTTTCAGCCTGGGCGTCGTCTGCCAGCCCAGCCGCAACCTGCTCGACGCGGACAGCAAGCCCGTGCCGGGCCGCGTGGACGCCTACCGGTTCATCAGCTTCTACCTCGACACCAGCATTGACAACTACGACGACTTCTACGGCAAGGTCATCGACCCGGTGTGGCTGGCAAGCAGCTCCGATCCCGGAGCCATCGCGTTGCGGCAGTCACGCCAGCCGGGCCGCAAGCCGCCCTGCTGGCGGATCTTCCACCGGGTCACCTTCGTGAGCCGGGTACTGCCTACCCCGCCGTCCGCCGCCGCTCCCACCCTGCAGACCGCCATGAGCGCCCTGAACATGGCCAGCAACAACGCCATGGTCCTGCAGATCGCGCCCCACCTCGGCACTCCGGTGCCTGCCACCCTCGACGGCCTCACCACCGCAGCCACGACCGCGATCAGCACCCACTTCCCCAAGCTCGCCGCCTACACCACCGACATAGTCAACATCCTCGCCGCCTACTACAGCCTCACCTAGACCCGGCTAGCCGCGAACCGGCGGGTCGGCGGCGACCGGCCTCACCGCCAGGACCCGCCGGTCCGCTGGCCTGCCAGGCACTGACCGCAGCCGGGGCACGGTCACGCTCAGCTCACCATGCAGCCAGCAGGCACCGTCAGGTCCGAGAGCAAAGGACACATCGCCGCACCCCTCCGAGACGGACACAGGGCACCCGCGACCTCGTCACCGACAACTCGAACAAGGCTCCGGGCATGGCTGACTATCCGGCCGCTGGCGACCGCGCAGGAGCCGCTATTTGTCAGCGGGACAGGCAAAGGCGCGCATAGCGTCAGTGACCCGTAGGTCTTGCAAAGTCGGACTGCAAAAGTCGGACCAATGCAGACCTTCCCCGGCCCCTTCGACGACGCGGCCCGCCACCCAGCGCGCCCGCGAACTTCCCTCGCTCCACATCGCGCTCACCCAGGCCCGGGTGCTCTACCGCGCCCACCGCGAGTAACAGCAGGCCGCCCGCATCAGCCGGCAGCAAGCCCAGGCAACCTGGGCGGCCCGCGTGAGGTTTGATGACCCCGAACCTGGTGTCGCAGGCGGGTCTGGTACCTGGGGTGGCGCTGCGGGCCGGGCGGGAGCTCCGCCCTGGCCATCCTCCTGGCCGCCAACGGCCCCGGCCACGCCGGGAACCAGGCAGCTCACGCCGCCGTCCGAAACAGCGGACCTGATCGACCAGCTCAGGGAAAGCAGGCGCACCCTCATTTACGACCACGAGCACCGCACCCTGCGCACCGACACCCACGGACTCGTGGCCGTCACCATCAGCCGCTGGAAGCCGACTATCCGGACCACCAGGGAAGGAGGCGAAAGCCAGCCCAAGCGCCCGCCCCGGCTGCGAGCCGGACCCGGTGCCAGACCGCGCTGCCCGGAAACGGGCGCTTATGGGGATTCCTGTGTCCGAGACCGACCCCGTATCCCCACGTTGCTCTATAAGCTACGGCGCCGATGTTGATCTCCGGCAGACGCACGAGCCCTATGCCCTCTGACGTGCAGTAACGCTGCCTGTCGTCCAGGGCAGCTGCTGGTCCGCAGTCACTCAAGGGGCCAGAGCCAGGCCTGACGGCCAGCAGAACCGACTCGAACCCCATGAAAACCGACTTGAACCCATGGCGCAGTGAACGGCCGCGGTGCGGCGTACTGCAAGCGAATCGCCCGCCTGCGCACTGAACCGGGCGTCGGCGTCCGCGAAGGTCCCAAGAGCTTCAATCACGCGAAGTGATCGATCGCATGGTCGTTAACTGGGCTACTGCGCGCATATCGCCGATCTGACATCTGCGCGTTCTGGCTGGCTCAAGCGATGCATAGATCGCTTCCTGCCACAGGCGAGCGTGCGCATCGTCGGGATCTTTCAGCAGATCTCGCACGCGCTGCCACCTAGCGCCGGATCGCGGGGTCAAGAAACTGAACGTCGGCTCATCGGGGCAGCGCCGGGCCTGTCATCATCTCGACTGACCTCGTCGGACAGCGATTCTGGCATTCACGCCCTTTGCGAAATCGCCCTTCTGCCCGGCAGCAATGATGGCGGCAAGCACCGGCATCCTGAACCGTGGCCCGGCCCCAGGCGGCTGACGCCGACCCGGCCGGCGCATGCGCGCCGAAGGCCAGCGAGCATGGACCTTGTCCCGATCTGGCGCATCCCGCCGATGGCCGGCTGATTTGACTCGCGGCTGCTCACCGAACGCGTCTGCGGCGCCCGATACTTGCCCCTGATCAGGGACTTTGATGAGGAAAGGCGAGGACCTGGCCGTCATCAAGGCGTGTCCGGCATGCGCACTATCGTGCCGGCTCGGCTAGTTACTTCCAGGTGCTGCCATTCCAGTGCAGGATGAGGGCCTTGGGGGTGCCGCGGTCGGTGTCGCAGCTTGTGGTGGTGCAGCCTGCTGTCCAGGCGCTGCGCGCGGACAGGACGGCCACGCCGTTGAGAGCGCCGCCTCCCGAACCCGGGCTGGACACCGGCTTCCACGAGGTGCCGTTCCACTGCAGGATCGATGGCTTAGGCCGGCCGGCGGCAAATCCGGTCGCGCCGACGGCCCATGCACTGCGCGCCGATACGGCGGCGACGCCGAACAGGAAGCTGCCGGCACCGGGGACCGGGTCAGGTACCTGTTTCCATGAGGCGCCGTTCCATCGCTCGATCAGGGTTCCGCCGCTGCCGGTGACGCCGACGGCCCAGGCGCTCGCGGCAGATGCGGCAGCAACGCCGAAGAAAATGCTGCCAGCGGGAGCCGGGCTGGGTACTGCCTTCCACGACTTGCCGTTCCACCGCAGGATCAAGGTCTGCATAGACGGGGTCCCGCAGTGGCTGCATCCGGCCGCCCAGGCCAGGCGGGCAGAGACGGCGGCCACGCCGCTGAGGGAGCTGCCAGCGGGAGCCGGGCTGGGTGCCCGGTTCCACGACTTGCCGTTCCAGTGCACGATGAGGGCCTTGCCGCCGGTTGTGCGGGTGGTGCCGACCGCCCAGGCATCGCGAGCGGTGACGGCCGCCACCGCGTCGAGCCCGCCGCCTTCAGGGGCAGGGGTGAGCACCTGCTTCCAGGAGATCCCGTTCCACCGCTCGATCAGGGTCCGGGACCTGCTGCCGCAATTGTCAGTGCAGCCCACGGCCCAGGCGCTGCGCGCAGAAGCGGCGGCCACGCCATGGAGGACTCCGCCGGCGGGGCCAGGGCTCCGCGCCGGCTTCCACACGCGGCCGTTCCACCGCTCGATCAGGGCGCTGGACGCATGGCCACTGGTGGAGCCGACCGCCCACGCGTTGCGGGGGGACGTAGCCGCTATGCCGTTAAGGACGCCGTCGGTGTTCAAGGATACCGCCGGGCCCGGCAGCCTGCCCAGCGCAAGAGCACCACTTACCGGGACGATTCCTGCTACGCCCGTCGCCAGCAGCGGGACCACTGCAATGGCGACGGAACGCATGGTCAGCGGCGGCATGCGCACCCGGCTTCCCCTCAGCTCGACTACTCGCGGGAGACCAGCTCCCCGAATCCTCACCCGATACCGCAAGTGTGACACGCCGCACATTCCCGGACCAGAGATGAGCGGTGGTGACGACGGTCACGAGAAACCGCCGCCAAGATCTCTGGCCGCAGCCCTGGAATAGACCTGACCAGGGCCGGCGCCGCGCCCGGACAGCGCCGTTCCCGACGATTCCTGGCCTGATCACGTGCTGTGAGCACAGCAGCTCGGCCGCCTCGCACGGTCGAGAAAGGCCGGTCACGCAAAGCGTGATATCGAGCCTCCGCTATAGCGAAGAACCTACCCAGATCGCCGATTCTCAGGAGCAGAATTTCGGTGTCCACGATGTCGCTTCTCTCGGCGTGTCGGCTCGTCGTGAACCTGTTCTCTGGAGCCACGTCCATGACGACGGAAGCACCTACTACCCCTTCGTCGCTGCGAATTTGACGTTCAGGGGCTGCCACAGCTACTCGGTCATGGACATGTCCACCACGACGATCTGCCTGCACCGCAAGCGATCGCGCATGGCGACTCCAGGCCGCCATCGCGTACGCCGGCTCGTTGCTGGCCACGGAGATCACTCGCCTGCAGAATCGTGGGCGCCGAGGATGCGCCCGAATTGCCGCCGTGATCCGCAGCGCGGCGCTGGGCCTGTACGCCTGAGCTGCGGAAATATGTCGGACAAACATGTGCGCGGTCCGCACAGCGGCGCTTACGTGACCGCGCTGGCTCTGGTAGCTGGCGTCTGTCGTAGACTCGCGACTGAGCGTAACCCGGTGCTGGCTTCCGGTTGGCGCCTTCACATTGCGCCGTTGAGCGAGGAAGCAACGACAAGGTGTGAGTTTAGGTCCAGGTGCCAACATAGCTTACGCATTGTCGCAAGCAGCGCCGATTTAGCTTGCCTGTCGGATCAATCCAGCAGCTAGACGGGAAGTTTGGCTATGCCGTCGCAGGCTGAAACACCCTCAGCCAGCGATTATCTCGCTGGCTCCTCATGGCGGGCGCCAAATTACGCCAGCCGGGCGAGTGCTCTCGGGGGCCCGTAGTCATGCCCGGGTCGGGCCAGCCAGAATCGCAGGAGATCGTCGCCCTCAAGGGACCTGCGGTCCGTTCCCTGTACGCCATGTGGCCGCTCGACCAGGCCGAGATCCTGAACCTGACCGCACATGCTGTCACGGCGATAGCAGGCTGCCGCACGTCGGGTATCTTGCTCGACCAGGCCTGGCAGCATGTAGGGAACCGCGGCCGCGGGCTTTTGCCCCTCGACGTCATGCGGCGCGGGAAGCACCCGGATGGCGGGCCGATCGTCCAGGACGGTGTCGCCTGGAGCTGGGTCTATCCGATGCCGGTCGGCCGCGACGCGACGGGTTATCTGGTCGTCGGCGCATACCAAGAGCCCGCGGTCACTGACCGGGCCCTCCTGCAAGCCATCGTCCGCCTTGCCGGCGCCGCGCTGGCCGTTGCCAGGACGCAATCTTGCGAGCGAGGGCGGGCCGCTGAGCTGCGCAGTGCCAACCTCGCATTGCGACGCAGCGCTGACATGCACGATCGGCTTGCTCAGGCAGTCATGGCCGACGGTCAGAGCAGTCTGGCGAGCGCGATCCAAGAGCTCACCGGCCGCGAGGCGGGCACGCAGGACGCATTCGGAAACGTCGTCGCGTGGGCCGGCGTCGGGCGGCCTGACCGGGATCTCGGCGGCGGGCAGGGACGCAAGTTTCCCACGATGAATCTGGCACTGGCGGCCCCAGGCCCGGTCAGGGACGGTTCGTGGCTCGTCGCGGTGGCTCAGCTGGCGGGCACGCCAGTTGGTTCCGTCTTCCTTGCCGATCCGGAAAGAACTGCGGGCGAAACAGAGCTAGCCGCCATCATGTATGCGAGCACGTTGCTGGCCATGGAGGTTACGAGGCTGCAGAACCTCGGTGAATCGAGCGCGCAGGCTCGGGCCCGGCTAGCGCTCGATGTTGTGAGCGGCGGGGACGAACAGAGCCTGCTCAGCCGGGCTCAGACGCTCGGCTACAACCTGCTGCGGCCGCACCGGGTCGTGTCAGTTGAGCCTTCGCTGGGCAGTGTCGGCAGCATAGGCGTGCTTTTCGACGCTGTCAGCAGGGCAGCGCGCGCCTTTTCGGCTGGCGAGCTCCTGGCGCAGCGTGCCGATGACATCATCATGCTGGTGGACAAGGAGGCTGCGTGGGAGCGCCTCCATGAGCGAGTTGTGACCGAGTTCGGCGGAGCGTGCTGCTCGATCGGGGTCGGCGGGCAATGCGAGCAGGTCGCCGGCTTCGTCCGGTCACATCGGGAAGCGAAACTGGCGTTGCGGATTCAGGCTACGGTCGGCAAGCCGGACAAGGTTGTCGTCTTCAACGATCTCGGCGTGTACCAGGTCCTCGCGAACGAGGCTGATACGTCAGCGATGGAGTCATTTGTTGCGGACTGGCTTGGCGTCCTCATGCGCTATGACGCCGCCCGCGGCACCGCACTAGTCCTGACGCTGACCGAATTCCTTGAGAGCGGTGGCAGCTATGACAAGACCGCTTCCGCCCTGTCCGTCCACCGCAGCACGCTGAAGTACCGACTGAAGCGAATCAGGGAGGTCTCAGGGCACGACCTGTCCGTTCCTGACGCCCAGTTCAACCTGCAAGTGGCGACGAGGGCGTGGCGGACCCTGCAGGCGCTCGGCGGATCCTGACCCCATCCTGCTCGCGGCCTGTCCGGTCAGGACGACACGTTGGCCCGCGGGGGACGATGCGTCCCCGGCTCATCTCCGCGATCGTTGGGAGCAATCCAAGACGGATCGAGGTGAGCCGTGATGCGACTGGCCGACTCACAGGCCTACGTTCATGATCTCGAGGAATACCTTAGGCGGGCTCTGTTCAGCGGGACCTGCGCCCCCGAATCCGAGGCCGCCGTCCTCCTCGTACGGGCCGCGCTCGCGCATGGCGATCGCGAGCGGGCCGCGCGCCTGGCAACTGAAACCGAGAACCTCGCGATGACCAGGCCTGACAATTCGGACATGACCGCGGCCGCGGCGCACGTTCGTGGCCTGGTCGAGCATGACTCAGCCGCGCTGGAGCATGCTGCTTGCGCGTACTCTGCGCCGCTGGCTAAGGCGGCAGCAAATGAGGATGCCGGACGAGCCTCGTCGGCGCAGGGTAATCAGGATGACGCCATCGCTAAGCTTCGCGTGGCGTATGAGCAGTACGAGAAGTTGGGCAGCGCTGAGGCAATGGCGCGGGTCAGGTCGCAGCTCAGGGCCGCCGGCGTTCGATCCAGGCACTGGAAATGCGCCAACCGGCCAGCCTTCGGCTGGGGCAGCCTGACCGACACCGAGCGCCGGATCGCCGAGCTGGTCTCCCAGGGCCTCAGCAACCGAGAGGTCGCGAATCAGGTCTTCCTGAGCGCGCACACGGTCGCCTTCCACCTGCGCCACATCTTCTGGAAGCTCGATATCGGCTCCCGGGTGGAGCTGGCTAGGCTCGTGACCGAGAAGGCCATGGCCGAAGCCGAATACAGCATGCAGCCTTAGGGGGTCGGCCCGGCGCGGTAGCTAGCAGTTCTGACGATGTGCCGCGGTCCTGCCCTGGAGACCCTTGACCTAAGGGCACGAGGGGGGGCCGCCTGCAATGTCTGCGCTGTCAAGCAAAGCGACCGCCACGATCCGGAGCGTGATCCCGGCCCGCGTCGACCGGCTGAGCTGGACGCCGTTCCACACCCGGATGGTCGTCGCGCTCGGCGTCGCCTGGATCCTTGACGGTCTCGAAATCACGATCGCGAGTTCCATAGCCGGCGATCTGACCTCGAAGTCGACGCTCGGGCTGTCGTCTACCGCGGTTGGCGCGATCGCCACCATCTATCTCGCGGGGGAGGTGGCCGGGGCGCTCGGCTTCGGCCGGCTTTCCGACCGCCTCGGCCGCAAGAAGCTCTTCATGGTCACGCTCGCGGTGTACCTGGGCGGCAGCGCGCTCACCGCGCTCACCGCTGGGAATACGACGGGCTGGATCGTCTACATGTATCTGACCAGGTTCGTCGCCGGCAGCGGCATCGGCGGCGAGTACGCGGCCATCAACTCGGCGATCGACGAGCTGATCCCTGCCAGGTACCGGGGCAGGGTGGACATAGCGGTCAACGGCACGTACTGGGCCGGGGCGATCCTCGGGACCCTGGTGACCTCGCTCCTGCTGCACCAGCTGGCCCCCGGGCTCGGATGGCGAATCGGTTTCCTGCTGGGACCGGTGCTCGCCGTCGTCATCATCGTGGTCAGGAGGAACCTGCCGGAGAGCCCTCGCTGGCTGCTCATGCACGGCCGCGCTGCCGAAGCTGAGGAGGCCATCCGCCGGATCGAGCGCGAGGCCCTCGCGGCCGGGCAGCAGCTGGAACCCGTGGACGACAGCAAGGCAATCGAGATCAGGCCGAGCCCACGCACCGGGTACCTCACGCTCGCTCACGTTTTGTTCAAGAGGTATTGGCCGAGGTCGGTGCTCGGGGCGACGCTGATGATCACCCAGTCGTTCTTGTACAACGCGATCTTCTTCACCTACACGCTGGTCCTGACCAAGTTCTACGGCGTCAAGGCGTCCGACGCGCCCCTGTACCTGATCGTGTTCGCAGTCGGGAACCTGCTCGGGCCGCTGACGATCGGGCGGCTCTTCGACACGATCGGCCGCAAGCGGATGATCTCCGGCACCTACATCACGTCCGGAGCGATGCTGGCCGTGACCGCCGCGTTGTTCGACCACCATGTGCTGACTGCAACGACCCAGACCATCGCGTGGTGCGTGATCTTCTTCTTCGCCTCGGCAGGAGCCAGTTCCGCCTACCTGACCGTCAGCGAGGTCTTCCCGCTCGAGGTGCGCGCGCAGGCGATCGCGGTCTTCTTCGCGATCGCCCAGTGCTTCGGCGCCATCGGGCCGATCCTGTACGGTCACCTGATCGGCAACGGCTCAAGTACGACGAAAATCTTCATCGGATACCTGATCGCTGCCGGCGCCATGGTGCTCGGCGGCATCGTCGAGATCGTCCTCGGCATCGCGGCAGAAGGCAGGTCGCTCGAAGACGTCGCGCACCCGCTGTCGATGGTCCGCAGGCCAGTCAGATCGGCATCCGGCATGGCATCGGCCAGCGCGGGCCAGGTCTGGCGGCCGAACAAGACCGACTGGAAGCCCGGGTGGTTATTTAGGACAGAACATTGTCGCCGCAGCGCGGGACCGGCTTCGTGGGCCTGCCGTCGGCGATGCTTCTACGGCCAGGCGTCACCGCTTCGATGGCGCCCGGCGAGCCAAGGCGCGCGGCCGGGCAGGTGCCCGCCGACGCGGCTGACGTGCCAGTCCGGTGATCCCTGGCTGACGGTCGACTGGGCGTAGCGGGCTGATGCTGGTGTCGCCGAGGTCGGCTGGCATGGCTGCCCATGGTGCTGGCGGCGCCAGCAGATGTGAGGCGAGCTGGCTGGCGATGGACTCGTAGTTCACACGCCAGCCGCGGAACTGCAGCGATGCAGCCTCCGCGGGCTGCTCAGCCGGGAACCCCGCCTGCTGCAGCTCGCTGACAGCTGTCGCGAATTCCTGATAGCACAGCTCTATCGGATCGTCGAGCAAAGGGTCAGGGTCATAGGCAAGCCCAAGCACGTCGGCGATGTCACGCAGGCACGTACAGCCCATCCGCAGGCACAACCGAGCCTCCGAGGGCGCACGGCTCGGACATACCGCCAGGTAGATCGCGGCGGAGTCGAGAACGGCGAGCACGCCAGTCACCCACGAGTCGAGCGGTCTGGCTGACCGGAAATAGACGAGCATCGGATAGGTGGTGTGGCTCTCAGCCACGTCCGCCGCCCATCGCTCCCAGTCGTCGTAGAACGCTGGCAGTCGGTCCAGGATGCCCGCCAGCTGGTGACGCGCCAGCAGCTCGAAGCCCAGGCCGGCGATCCTGCCCGGCTCTCCAGCATCGTGACCACGATCACCACGCCAGTGGCGGCGGCCAAGAACGCGACCACGATGGAGGCGGGCTTGCCGGGAGCCGCGAATCCAGCGTCAACATTGAGGAACCCGCCTGAACGAACGCACCGCCGAGCGACTGCCGGCCGAGCGTCGCTGCTAGCCAGAGCACGAGCAGGATAAGCAGCGAGGCTGGCGCTGCGAGCGCTAGGAGATGATCACGGCCGGCGTACCGGGCAAGCCTGCGCGAGAGCGCGAAATTTGCTCGCTATACCGCCCTTGGGACTTGGCTGCCAGGCCATCGCCGGGGCTTCGCCGCAGGATCAGGGTGTGGATGAAGCTGGCCAGGGTTCCCGCGATCGCCGCGATGCCGATCGCGAAACCGAGCCACTTAACGATCAGCATCTGCCCGCCGCCGATTGCTTGCACCGGACCTGACGGTCACCGACCCCGTCAGGTCGAGACCAGGAGTTGGACGTGTCCGTACAGGGTCGCGGTGTGGTCGTGCACCTCGACGCTGACCTGCCGGGCATCCACTTCCGCCTCGCGCCTGAATGCTTCCTCGATCTCGGCCTAAACCGTGCCGGGGCTAGCCGGTGGCGTGGCAGTGATGTCGTTGGTGATGCCGATCGCGCCGCGGACGTGGCGGACCATGCGCTCGACCTCGCGGCGCTGATACTCGTAGTCCGCCTCACCCAGCCGCGCTGCACCCTGGCGTGGATCTTGCCCGCGGGAACCTGGGTGTTCGGCGCGAGAATGTGCGCGAAGTCCTGCGCGATGTCGGCGTCGTCCCTGGACTCGCCGGACAGCTGCACCGTGATCTCGTCGGCGACTGCCGTGACGCCGTAGACGCGGGTGGCGGCCTTCGTAGCCGGGGCCTTCTCCGCGCAGCCCCCGACGTTGCCGGTCAGCACGACAGCACCGTCCTGAACGGCGACGCCGATGACATTGGCGCCGGCCACCTGGGGATCCCATTGCAACTCACGAATGATGTCGGCCCTGATCTCGCTGTCAGTTCTCATGCTCGCCCTTTGCGATCCGGTCCCGGTCATTCGACGCGCCGCGGTCCCCATTTGGTGCTCGATGATCTTCACAAGCGCCATCAGATCGGTGATCGTCGCCGCCGGGTCCCTCAGCAAGTCGCGCCCGACCATGACCTCGGCCGAGACGGGATCCTCGATGTCGCGGGCCTCAGCCGGCGCCATGCGGGACTCGCTGCGCCTTGACCTCGATGTGCCGCGGCTTGGCCGTCTCGGACTTCGGCACGGTGACATTCAGGACGCCGTCGCTGAGCGTCGCGCTCACCTGGTCGGCCTTGATATCGCCAGGCAGGTAGGTGCGGTACTCGAACCGTCCGGTCCGCCGTGAGCTGCGGTGCCGGCGGCCGTTGCCGGTGTCCGTGATCTCGCCGCTGATGGTCAGCTCCCTGTCCTGGACTTGGATGTCGATCTGGTCCTTCTGGACGCCGGGAAGTTCGACGTTGACCACATAAGCGTTGTCGTTCTAGCGCAGGTCGGCGAGCGGTGCCCATGGCATGTCAGCGGACTCGACCATGCTGAAGTCGCCGAGCGCAAGATTGATCAGCTGGCCCATGCGGTTGTAGATGTCTTCGAATTCTCTGGACGGGTCGAGCACCGTGAGGCTCTGCCCAGAGCGCCGAGCTGGCAGTACGGCCATGTCTGACCCCCGTTTCTTCCCGTCCGAGCCTTGCGTTCCGGCCCGGGCGGCACATCCACAAAGCTGGTAGTGCGGCGCGGACTACCCGGCTGGAACTACCTGGCTTGGTGAAGTGCCCGCGCAGGTTCCGTTCCATGCTCGGCACCATGGCGTGACCCGGCCGGTCGCCAAGAGGGGTTGCATCGTGCCGGAATCTATCGGGGTCATCGGCATCGGCGGATCGCTGCGCGCGGCTTCGACCAGCCGCACTGCCCTGGACGGAGCTAGTGAGCCCGGGGTTCGATCCACCCTGATCTGCGTTCGCGACCTCCCCCTTCCGCCGTACTCGGCTGAGCACTCGATCCCGCTGGAGGCAGTGCAGTTCGCGGACACCATGTACGCCTGCGACGCCATGATCTTGAGCACCTCTGACGTACTACGGCTCTGTCAGCGGGTCGTTCAAGAACGCGCTCGACTGGCTCATCTTGCTGGCCGAGCGCGACCCGCCGTACCCGGCAAGCTCATCGGGCTGGTCGCGACCGCCGGCGGGATTCAGGGCCTGCAGGCCGTCAACTCGATGGATTTCATCGCCCGGGCGCTGCGAGCAGGAGGGTTCCGTTCGTCCAGCCGGTGGCACAGGCGTGGCAGTCGTTCGGCGAGGACGGCCGGCTGAACGATCAGGCCATCGCCGCCCAGCTTCGCGCGCACTCGGCGCGGAGGTGACCAGGGCCGCGCGGCAGTTCCGGTCCGACGGGACCTGCGACTACGCGGACGCCAGGCAGTTCGGCGGCGGGCGTGAGCAGGAGCATGTGGCGGCAGTGAGCCCCGCGCCCTAGGGGAACGCTTCCCAGGCCGCCTCGCCGGACAACTACACATCCTGACGATGCGCGCCGCGGGCGCGTCCTGGGACCGTGAACGCAGGACACCTCCGGGAGCGAGGGGATCGTGCCATGAGTGACCTGATCGTGATCGGCTACCCGGACGAGCCGACAGCGCAGACGGTCTGGCAGGAACTGGTCAAGCTGCAGAAGGACTACCTGGTGGACCTGGAAGACGCGGCAATCATCCGCCGCGACCAGAAGGGCAAGCTGCAGGTCATCACGCCAGCTCATCACGCAGTGACCTGGGGGGCGGTGAGCGGGCTGTTCTGGGGAACCATCATCGGGCTTATCTTCCTGTTCCCGCTCGCGCCGCTGACCGGCATCGCGGGCGGCCTGATGGGGGCCGCCCTCGGCGCCGGCGGCGACCTGGCGATCAAGGACGACTTCAAGCAGCGGGTGCAGGACCTCGTGCAGCCAGGTACCTCAGCGATCATGGTGATCGTCAGGAAGGCCACGCCGGACAGGTTCCTCGAGGCGCTGCGGCCGTACGGCGGTACCGTACTCCGGACCTCGCTGACACACGACGCCGAGCACCAGCTCATGAAGGCACTGCACGGCGATGACCGGGCGGCCGCGACCTGGGAACGCGCGGGCAGCGCGTCGCACGCTTAACCTTCGGCGTCCGCGGTGAGGAGCCTTTCCGCGCTGCGCGCGCTCGGCGGGCTCTTGCCGCGGGTCGCCGGCACGGTACGCCCGAAGGCCGCTCCCGTCACCAGCCGGCTGGCGGGCAGCCAGGCGAGCATGGCGATCAGAACCGCCGTCCAGAGCGCGCCGGCCACGCTGACGCTGGCCAGGCACAAGGCTCAGCCCGTGGCTGCATCGATCGCCAGGCTGACGATCACCGCGACCTTCGCCTACCTGCTCGCTGGGCTGATGCCCGCTGGTCAGCGTTCCGTGCTCGCGCCGCTAACAGCCCTCATCGTGGTACAGGTCACGATGTTCCAGACAATCCGCAGTGCGCTTCAGCGGGTCGCCAGTGTCGTCGCTGGCGTGCTCGTGGCGGTAGCGTTCTCTGCGTTTCTGGGACTCACGTGGTGGAGCCTGGCCATCCTGATCGCCGCGGGACTCGCGCTCGGATTCGCGCTGCATCTGGGCAATCACATCCTCGAGGTGCCGATCAGCGCGATGCTGATTCTCTCGCTGGACACCAGGACGGCGGCGATCAGCCGGATTGTCGAGACGCTCATCGGCGCGGGTTCTGGGATGCTCGGCGGCCTCATCTTCGCGCCGCTGCGCGTTGAGCCCGCGGAGGAGGCCATCGAGGACCTGGGCCGGGACGTGGCCAGCCTGCTCGAGCGAATCGCCGCGGACCTGGCAGTCGGCCTCGAGCCGGGACGCGCCGACGAACGGCTGTCCAGGGCCAGGGTCATCAGCGGCGAGATCCAGCGGGTGGACCGTGCGCTAGCCGAGGCCGAGGAGAGCCTACGGATGAACCCGCGTGCCCGCGCGCTCGCGCACGCCAACGTCGCCCTGCGTGACGGGCTCGAGACCCTTGAGCATGCGGCGGTGACGGTCAGGGGGATCGCTCGCTCGATCGCGGACTCAGCGCGCATGGAGGCTGGCCCGCTTCGTGACGAAGCGATTCGTGAGCGCGTGGCGTCCGCGCTGAGCGAGCTGGCGGCGGCCATCACGGACTTCGGACGGCTCGTCCGCGCCGACATCCTGACCGGCGGCACCGGCTCGACCGTGCGCCAGCGGGTCGAAGCCGACCTGATGCGCCGCCTGGCGTACGCCAGGCAGCATGAGGACGCGCTCGCCGACATCGTGAAGTATGAACCACTCGCGGGGGTCCCCGGTTGGCAGCTCGGCGGGGAATTGCTGACCCATCTCACCCGGCTGTCCGACGAGCTGCAGGTTGAGCATCGGGCGCGGGCACGGGAGCGGTGGCCACGGCCCGGCGCTCGCTGGCCCGCACGCATCCGCCACGCGCGGTTCCACCTCCGGCGGCGTACCAGCTGAGCGCGGGACTGTGCCCGGCCGGACCACCTGACCTGAGGATGCGGGCAGGTCCAGGCTCGGGGAGGGTGTCAGTGTCGACGAGCACGGCTGCTCCGGAGACAGCACTCATCAGGGGGGCCGTCTACGATGGTCTAGGAGCGCTGCGCGATGTGGTGCAGAACCACGTGCTGCAACGCGAAGGTCCTGGCCGGCGGCCAGAGCCTGGTGCCGATCTTGCGGCTCAGGCTGGCGTATCCAGATGTCGTGGATGGACTGCGCAGGATGACGGGAGTGCGCGGGATCCGCGATGAGGGCGACGACATGGTGATCGGTGTCATGACCACGCAGTACGAGGTCATGACCGCCGAACTGGTACGTCAGCATTGCGGCCTCCTCGCAGCGGCCGCGTCCGCGGTCGCCGACCCGCGGGTCCGTCACCGGGGCACGTTGGGCGGTGAGCTCTCGCACGCGAACCCGGCAGGAGATCTGCCTGCTGTCGCACTGGCCTTCGGTACCACGATGATCGTGCAGCCATCAGGACAGCGCTTGGTGCCAGCCGACGAGTTCTTCATCGACTACTTGCAGACCGCGCTGGATCCGGCCGAGGTGCTCGTCGAGGTCAGGATCCCCAAGCGCGATCCCGCCGACGGCCGGGGCTAGCGCTACGAGAAGTTCCAGCGCGTCGCCCAGGCGTGGGCCATCGTCGGCGTTGGCGCCTTGGTGCGCCACGACGGTGGCCGGATCTCGGCGGCGCGGGTCGGCCTGGTGAACATGGCTACCAGGCTAATGCGGGCAACGGCGACCGAGCTGGCGCTGGCTGGGGCCGCGCCGTGGGCCGTGGCCGTGGCGGCAGCGCTGGCGGCTGAGGGAACCAGCCCCGCCAGCGACCTGAGCGGCCAGGCCGACTGCCGGCGGCATCTGGCCAGGGTTCTGGCGCAGACTGCGGTCATGGCGGCGGCAGCGATGTAGGCGGTCCCGATTGCGAGGTGAGCTTCATGCAGTTGGAGAACGAGTTCGCGGTTCCCGTTCCGGTATCCCGGGCCTGGTCGACGCTGCTCGATGTGCAGCGGATCGCGCCGTGCATGCCAGGAGCGACCGTCGAGCAGGTCGACGGTGACGAGGCGGCAGGCAGGGTGCGGGCCAAGGTAGGCCCGGTCGCGTTGAGCTACGCGGGGACAGCCAGGTTCATCACGAAGGTCGAGGCTGAGCACGCATAGTTCTCGAAGCGAGCGGGCGAGAGACCAAGGGCAGTGGCTCGGCCGCGGCGAAGGTCGAGACGCAGATGATCGACGAGGGCTCGGCAACCCGGGTGAAGGTCCTGGCCGACCTTGACGTGACAGGCAAGCCGGCCCAGTTCGGCCGGGGCGTCATGTCGGACGTCGCCGGGAAGCTCACAGACCAGTTCGCTGCGCGCCTGGCCAAACAGGTCCAGGTCCAGGCGCCGGACGGCGCCGCTGCGGCCGTAGGCGGCGCGGCTGGAGCTGGCGGTGTGCCCGCCCAGGCCGCGGAAGTGCAAGACCGAGCGCGAGCCAGAGCGCCGGGCGAGGGACGGTCACGGCGCTGCCGAAATGCCGCGCGGCGGAGCAGTCTGGTTCGCTCGACCTCATCGGCACGGTCGCCATGCCCCTGGTCAAGCGGTTCGCTCCGGCAATGGCCGGGTTGCTGGCCGGACTCGCTGGCCGGACTCGTGATCGGGGCGCTGGTCGGCCGCCGGCAGCGGGTTATCGTCGTGACGGTGCCAGCGCCGCGCCGGGCGTGCAGCGATCAGCGACCGCGGTGTGAGCGCGGACCGTCAGGCCGATACCACTTGCTCGACCCAGGCCCGCAGGTCGGCGGCCGGCGCGGCGCCCGTCTGCCGAGCGACGATCTCGCCGTCGCGGAGGATCAGCAGCGTCGGGATGGCCTGGACTCCGAAGCGCCGCTGCAGCCGCGGCGAGCTGTCCACGTTGACCTTCACCAGCTTGACCCGCCCCGCGAGTTGCCCGGCCACGTCGGCGAGTGCCGGGCTCACCATCCGGCACGGTCCGCACCACGGCGCCCAGAGGTCGACGACGACCGGCACCGACGCCTTCTCGGCGACCTCTGCAAACGTGTCGTCGGTCGCATCGACGATCCAGGGCAGCGGACGGTGGCAGTTTCCGCAGCGCGGGACGCCTGACGCCGCCGCCGGGACGCGGTTCCTGCGCCCGCAGTCCGGGCACCGTATCGGTTCATCGGACATCGCCGTTCCGCCTCACTCTGAATTCTCGAACGACACGGCAAGCTCGCCGTCGGCGACGCCCACCCGGATGACGGCACCAGGGCCCGCATCGCCGCTGAGCAGTGCCCGCCCGATCCTGGTCTCGACCTCCCGCGCGATGAACCTGCGCAGCGGCCGTGCCCCGTAGACAGGGTCGTAGCCCTGCGTGGCGATATACCGGCGCGCGTCCTCGGTGATCTCCACGGCGATCTGGCGCTCAGCCAGCCTGCCGCGCAGGTCATTGACCATCAGGTCGACGATCCGCTCAATCTCCGGCTCCGTCAGCGGCTTGAACAGGACGATCTCGTCCAGCCTGTTGAGGAACTCCGGCCGGAATACCGAACTCATGTCTGCCATCACGCGTTCCCGCGCGTCGGGCTTGATCTCTCCGTCCGACGTCGCGCCCTCGATCAGGTACATCGAGCCGATATTGGAGGTCATGATCACGACGGTGTTCCTGAAGTCGACGGTGCGCCCCCGGGCGTCGGTGAGCCTGCCATCGTCGAGCACCTGCAGGAGCGTGTTGAACACATCAGGATGAGCCTTCTCCACCTCGTCGAACAAGATGACAGAGTACGGCTTGCGTCTGATCGCCTCGGTAAGCTGGCCGCCCTCCTCGTAGCCGACATACCCGGGCGGCGCGCCGACCAGCCGGCTGACCGTGTGCCGCTCCTGGTACTCGGTCATGTCGATGCGGACCAGGTTGTCCTCGGTATCGAACAGCGCCGCCGCCAGCGACTTCGCCAGCTCGGTCTTGCCGACGCCGGTCGGGCCGAGGAAGATAAACGAGCCGATCGGCCGCCGCGGGTCCTTCACCCCTGACCTGGCCCTGATGATGGCATCGGCCACCAGCTGAACTGCCTCGTCCTGGCCGACGATCCGCTCATGCAAGATGGAGTCCAGCCGCAGCAGCTTCTCCCTTTCGCCTTCCTGCAGGCGGCTGACGGGGATTCCGGTCCAGCGTGACACGATCGACGCGATCTCGTCGTCAGTGACGACCTCGCGCAGCAGCCGGGGGCTGCCCTTCCTGGCTGACAGGGAGTCTTCCTCCGCGTCTAGGCGCCGCTCGAGCTCAGGCAGCTTGCCGAGCCGCCGCTCCGCGGCCTTGTTCAGGTCATAGTCGCGCTCGGCTCGCTCGGCGTCGTGCTTGACCTGCTCGATCTCTTCGCGCAACGCCTGCACGCGGCGCAGGGCCTGCCGCTCGGCCTCCCACTGCGCTCGGAGCGCGTCGGCCTCTGCCCGCAGGTCGGCCAGTTCCTTGCGCAGGTCCTCGAGCCTGGCCTGGCTGGCCGGGTCGTTCTCGCTGGCCAGTCCCGTCTCCTCGATCTCGAGCCGCATCACCCGCCTAGTCAGCTCGTCGAGCTCAGCAGGCATCGAGTCGATCTCCGTGCGGATCACGGCGCAGGCCTCGTCGACCAGGTCGATCGCTTTGTCCGGCAGGAACCGGTCGGAGATGTAGCGGTGGCTCAGCGTGACGGCGGCGACCAGCGCGGCGTCAGCGATCTTCACGCCGTGAAACACCTCGAACCGCTCGCGCAGGCCACGCAGGATCGACACCGCGTCCTCGGCGGAAGGCTCGTCGACCAAGACCGGCTGGAACCTGCGCTCGAGAGCTGCGTCCTTCTCGATGTGCTTGCGGTAGTCGTCCAGCGTCGTGGCGCCGATCATGTGCAGCTCACCGCGTGCCAGCATCGGTTTGAGCATGTTGCCGGCGTCCATCGACCCTTCAGCGGCGCCCGCGCCGACGACCGCGTGCAACTCGTCGACGAACAGCAGGATGCGCCCCTCGGCGGCCGTGACCTCGCTCAGGACGGCCTTCAGCCGCTCCTCGAACTCGCCCCGGTACTTGGCGCCTGCCAGCAGCGCGCCGATGTCGAGGGCGAATATGGTCTTGTCCCGCAGGCCATCTGGCACGTCGCCTGTCGTGATCCGCTGCGCCAGGCCCTCCGCGATCGCGGTCTTGCCGACGCCGGGGTCGCCGATCAGCACCGGGTTGTTCTTGGTCTTCCTCGACAGGATCTGGATGACGCGCCGGATCTCCGCGTCCCTGCCGATCACCGGGTCGAGCCTGCCGCTCGCAGCGTCGGCCACCAGGTCGGTCCCGTACTTCGCGAGCGCCTCGTAGGCCACCTCGGGCATGGCCGAGGTGACCCGCTGGTTGCCGCGGATCGTCGCGAGCGCCGCGAGGAAGGCTTCCTTGGTCAGTCCGGCCGACCCCAGCAGGCGGCCGGCGGGCGTCGTCTGTCCTTCCTCGATCAGCGCGATGAGCAAGTGCTCCACGGAAACGTACTCGTCCTTGAGCCTGCCTGACTCCTCCTGCGCCCTGACCAGCAGGTGCGAGAACCGCTGGGTGACATTGACTTGACCGGGAACCACGCCGGGGCCGCTGACCCGCGGCCGGCGCTCGAGCTCAGCCTCAACCGAACTGCGCAGCTGATCCGCGTCGGCGCCCGCCTGGGCCACCAGCCGCGACACGATGCCCTCCGGCTGCTCGAGCAGCGCGAGCAGGAGGTGCTCGCCGTCGACGTCTGGATGCCCGTAGCCCAAGGCCTTGGTCTGCGCGTCGTGCAATGCTTCCGAGGACTTCTGGGTCAGATGACTCGGGTCCATGGTCACCCTCCTGGCCGTCGTGGTGGCTGGCCCGCCGCCGTCAGGGGCCGTCCCCCGTGGCTGACATGCGCGCTACGCAGCGCCGCTTCGAGCGCCGCGATCCGGTCGAGCAGCTCGGTGACGAGGCCGACGGCCGCATAGTTCAGCGCGAACCCCGCGCGCAAGCGCTGCACCCGGCCAAGCGCCGCGAGCTGGCCGCGGGAGAACCACAGCTCGCCGGCCGGATCCTGGCGCGCGTCCAGCAGGCCGAGAGCGACAAGCCTGCGGATCAGCTCAGGGTGGGTGCCGCTCGCGCAGGCGAACGCCCCGAGGTCGAGGCGAACGTCTCGCTTGGCACGGATCAGGGTATAGCTCACCGGCTTCTCCTTGGATCGAAGTCGGACGCGGCCGCCAGCTGCTCGAAAAGCTGCCGCTCCTGATGAGACGGCCTAGGCGGCACCATGATCCTGGCCTCGGCGTACAGGTCCCCTGGCTTGCCGCGCGGATGGGGCAGGCCGCGGCCGCGCAGCCGCAGCCGCTTGCCGCTCGATGTTCCGTGCGGGACCTTCACCTTCGCCTCGCCCCCCGGCGTCTCTACCGCCAGCGACGTGCCGAGCGCCGCCTCCCACGGCGCTAGCCGCAGCTCCACGTACAGATCGCGACCGTGCACCTGGTAGACCGGGTGCGGCACGATGCGCACGATGAAGTACAGGTCTCCTGGCGATCCGCCGTCGCCGCCCCGGCCGCCCTGGCCCGCCAGCCTGATCCGCTGGCCGTCGGTCACCCCCGCCGGGATAGTGACCTCGAAGCTGCGCTGGCCCGCTCCGCCAAGCGTGACCGTCTTGCGGCCGCCCCGGTAGGCCTCCTCGACGGTCAGCGGCAGTTCAGCCTCCTGGTCGGCGCCGGGCATCGGGCCGAAGCCCGGCCCCGCCCGGCCGCCGAAGATCCCCCCGAGCAGGTCCTCGATGTCAATGTCCACCCCGCCAGGCCCAGAGCCGCCCGCGCCGCGCCCAGCAGGGCCGCCGCGCCCGCGGCGCGTACCAGAGCCCGCTCCGGCTCGCTCCCTGCTGCGGCGCCAGGTGTCCGCGTCCACGTCATCTGGTACCTGACGGAAGTCAGCGCCGAACGCGTCGTACCGTCGCCTGGTAGCAGGGTCAGACAGGACGGAGTAGGCCCCGGAGACGTCCTTGAACTTCTCCTCGGCGGCCGGATCGGCGTTGACGTCGGGGTGATACTCACGCGCGAGCTTGCGGTAGGCACGCTGGATCTCGTCCTGGCTCGCGTTCCGCCCGACGCCGAGGATCTCGTAGAAGTCGCGCCCGGCCATCACTCCGCCTTGGCGACCACAACCTGGGCGGGCCGCAGCTGGTGGTCTCCGTCCCCGTATCCGGGCCTGACGACGTCGATGATCGTGCCGGGCGCGGCATCGGGGTCGCTGAGCACCGCGACCGCGTCGTGCCTGGCCGGGTCGAACGGCGCCCCGACATCGTCCCTGCGCGGGTAACCGAGGCGGGCCAGCACCCGGTGCGCCTGCTCGCGGACACTCCTGACCCCTTCGATGATCGCGTCGGGATCGGCCTGCGAGTGCTCGAGTGCGCGGTCGAGATTATCCACGACCGGCAGCCACTCGGCCGCGACCGACGCCCTGGCTTCGGAGGCTGCCCGCCCGATCTGCGTCGCGCACCGCTTGCGCAGGTTGTCCAGATCGGCCAGCGCACGCAGCCGCAAGTCCTCGAGCTCCTTGACCCTGGACCGCAGCTCAGCGACCTCAGCCTGAGCGCTGGCCGGCTCCGCGCTCGCGGCCTCCTGCCCGGCCCTGTCGGGGCCAGCCTCGTGCTCACTCATTTGCGGTGAACTCCGCGTCGATCACATCATCATCGCCACCCTGCTGCCCCTTCTGGCCCTGCTGGCCTTGGCCTTGTGGCGGCGGCGCGGCTCCTGCCGCGCTCAGGTTCTGGTAGACCTGCTGAAGCTCGAGCGCGAGGCTCCTGAGCCGGTCGGCCGGCGCCTCCTCCTTCAGCGCCTCCCTGGCGTCCGCCACCAGGGTCTCGGCCCGCGCCTTGTCGTGCACGGCTAGCGCCTCGCCGCGCTTGCCGAGCAGGTGCTCGACGGCGTACGCCGCCGCGTCGAGCTCGTTGCGAGCATCGGTCACGTCGCGCAGGCGCTTGTCCTCGTCGCGGTGCTGCTCGGCGTCCCCGATCATCCGCTCGACTTCTGACTGGTCGAGGTTGGACGTCTCGGTGATCGTGATCCGCTGCTCGGCGCCGGTGTCCTTGTCAGTGGCCGAGACGTTCAGGATCCCGTTCGCGTCGATGTCGAACGTGACCTCGACCTGCGGCACGCCGCGCGGCGCTGGCCTGATGTTCTCCAGCCGGAAGCGGCCGAGCACCCGGTTGTCGGCTGAGCGTTCCCGCTCGCCCTGCAGCACCACCACGTCGACCGCGGGCTGGTTGTCCTCCGCGGTGCTGAAGACCTCGGTGCGGCGGGCCGGGATCGTCGTATTCCGCTCGATGACCTTGGTCATCACGCCGCCGAGCGTCTCGATTCCCAGCGACAGCGGTGTGACGTCGAGCAGCAGGACGTCCTTGACCTCGCCCTTGAGCACGGCCGCCTGAACGGCGGCGCCGAGCGCCACGACCTCGTCCGGGTTCACCGACATGTTCGGGTCCTTGCCGCCGGTGAGGCGGCGCACCAGGGTCTGCACGGCGGGGATTCTCGTCGACCCGCCCACCAGGATCACCTCGTCGATGTCCTTGTCGGTCAGCTTGGCGTCCTCCATCGCCTGCCTGACCGGCTCGACGGTGCGCTCCACGAGGTCGGCTGTGATCTGATCGAACGTCGAGCGCATGAGCGTCGTGTTGAGATGCTTAGGCCCTGCCGCGTCAGCGGTCACGAACGGCAGGCTGACCGAGGTCTGCGTCACCGACGACAGCTCGACCTTGGCCTTCTCGGCCGCCTCGAACAGGCGCTGCAGCGCCTGCGGGTCGGCGCGCAGATCGATGCCGTTGTCGCGCTGGAACTCATCGGCCAGGTAGTCGACGACCCGGCGGTCGAAATCGTCCCCGCCCAGGTGAGTGTCGCCGGCCGTGGCGCGAACCTCGACCACGCCGTCGCCGATGTCCAGCAGGCTCACGTCGAACGTCCCGCCGCCCAGGTCGAAGACCAGCACGGTCTCGTTCTGCTTCTTGTCGAGCCCGTAGGCCAGGGCGGCAGCCGTCGGCTCGTTGATGATCCGCAGCACCTCCAGGCCGGCGATCTTGCCGGCGTCCTTCGTCGCCTGGCGCTGGGCGTCGTTGAAGTACGCGGGAACGGTGATGACGGCCTCGGTGACCTTCTCGCCAGCGGACTTGCCTGCGTCGTCGGCGAGCTTGCGCAGTATCAGCGCGGAGATCTCCTCAGGCGCGTACTGCCTGCCGTTGGCGTCGAAGCGCACAGCCCCTTCCTGGCCAGCCACGACGTCGAAGGAGACGGCGTTCTGCTCGCTGCTCACCTCGTCGTAGCGGCGCCCGATGAACCGCTTGGCCGAATAGATCGTGCCCTTCGGGTTCAAGATCGCCTGCCGCCGAGCCAGCAGTCCCACCAGTCGCTCGCCTTGCGGGGTGAAGGCCACCACCGACGGCGTGGTGCGTGATCCTTCGGCATTGGGGATCACCGCAGGCTTTCCTGCCTCGGTGGCCGCGATGACCGAGTTCGTAGTGCCAAGATCGATTCCTACCGCTATCGCCATCGCAATCCCTCCTGGAGGTCCTGCCGAAGCCTCGGGGCGGGACCGCAGTCCACTGGTTCACCCAGGCAGGCATCGGTTGGCCGGCCCGCAAACCAGCGTGTGCGGTCCGTTGGACCTGATGCTTCCCTGACCGAAGCGGGCGCACATCCTCCGATCTGGTAGTGCGGAATGTCTGCTGCAACTAGCTGACCTGAGGATGCGCCGGCCCGCCCCGGGCCCCGAGGCTGGAAGCTGTAGGCAGCTGCCGCACCCGGCAGCGCACCATCCGCTGTATAGGCCATGCCCAGGTCGCCGGAGGCGTCACTGGCAGATCGGAGGGTCCTGTGCGCGTCATGTACGACCCGCACCTTCCGCTGATCAGGCCGGTGGCGCCGCAGACGCCGGAAGGATGTGCTGAATGTCTGCGGACAGGCTCCCCATGGGTGCACTTGAGACTGTGCCTGACCTGCGGGAACGTAGGCTGCTGCGACTCCTCGCCGAACCGGCACGCGCGCGGTCACGCCTACACGTTCGGACACCCGATCGTGCAGTCGTTCGAGCCGGGGGAAGACTGGCGCTGGTGCTACTTCGATGAGGCATATGCCTGAATTCGGCGCCAACGTGACGGGTCAGCGGCTCAGCATCGGCCGGCCGCAGCACATGCCAGAGACGCCCGACACGAACTGGGCGTACCCGCGGCTGAGCCAGGAGCAGATCAGGGTGCTCGCCGTGCACGGTGAGCGCCGTGCCGTGCAGCCAGGAGACGTGCTGTTCCGCGATGGCGACCGGTGGGCCGACTTCTTCGTCGTGCTGGCGGGGAAGGTCGCCATCGTCGAAGGGTATGAGAGCACTGACGAGCGGCTCCTCGTCGTGCACGGTCCAGGCCGGTTCCTTGGCGAGCTCAGCTTGCTGACCGGCCAGGCCGCGCTGTACTCCGCCGTGGTTGTCGAGCCTGGTGAGATCCTCGCCGTTCCAGTCGACCGGGTCAGGGAGCTGCTCACCAAGGATGCCATGCTCGGCGACCTCATTCTGAGGTCCTACCTGATCCGCCGCTCCATGCTGATGGGGCTCGGCACCGGGATGCGGATCATCGGCTCGCGGTACTCGCCGGACGTCAGGCGGCTACGGGACTTCGCGGCCCGCAACCGGATTCCGTGCCGCTGGGCCGACCTGGAGGATGACTCCGGCACGGAATCGCTACTGCAGCAGCTTGGCGTCGCGCCAGAGGACACCCCGATCGTGATCTTGTACGGCAGGCAGCTGCTCCGCAATCCCAGCAACACCGAGCTGGCCGCCGCGATCGGACGCTCAATGCCAGGGCTGGCCCGGGACGTGTGCGACCTGGTTGTGGTCGGCGCTGGGCCAGCTGGCCTGTCCGCCGCTGTCTACGGCGCCTCGGAGGGGCTGGCAACGGTCGTGCTCGACGCGGTCGCCACGGGTGGCCAGGCCGGGACGTCCGCTCGGATCGAGAACTACCTGGGCTTCCCCGCAGGCATCTCGGGCGCGGAGCTCGCTGAGCGGGCCGTCATCCAAGCTGCGAAGTTCGGGGCGGAGATCACGGTTCCCGCGCAGGCCACGTCGCTGGACCAGGCGGGGAGCGAGTTCCTGATCAGGCTCGGTGACGGCGACACGATCAGGAGCCGCAGCGTCATCGTGACCAGCGGCGCGAAATACCGTCAGCTTGATGTGCCCCGCCTGGAGGAGTTCGAGAGCACCAGCGTGTACTACGCGGCTTCCCAGGTCGAGGCACAGCTATGCCGCGGCGACCCGGTCGCCATCGTGGGTGGCGGCAACTCGGCGGGTCAGGCAGCGCTGTTCCTGGCCACCTACGCCCAGCGGATCTGGCTGCTTGTCCGCGAACCAGAGCTGGGGGTCAGCATGTCCCGCTACCTGGTCGATCAGGTGACCAGGTCGAAGCAGGTCGAGGTGATGTGCCACACGGAGATCAGCGGGCTGCTTGGGGCATCGGCACTGACCGGCCTGATCGTCACGGACAACAAGACCGGTGACTGCCATGAGCTTCCGGCCAGGGCGTTGTTCGTTTTCATCGGCGCTGAGCCGAGCACGAGCTGGCTTCGCGGCCTGGTCGCCCTCGACGTGCACGGGTTCGTGCTGACGGGCCCGGCTGCGGCTGTCCCTGCCGCCAGGATGCGGGCACCGCAGGCGGCTTCGCCGCGGTCAGCGCTTGAGACCAGCCTGCCAGGCCTGTTCGCTGCAGGGGACGTGCGAAGCGGCTCGACCAAGCGGGTGGCGTCAGCGGTCGGGGAGGGCGCCATGGCCATCCACCTCGTGCATGAACGCATGCACTTCGGCTGACCCGGGTGCGGGTGGAAGCGGCGCGCTGGAGGCCGAGGAACCAGGTACACGATGAAGGAGCATTCATGCCAGTGATGGGCTACTCCAAATTCGAGCGCTTCTTCCGCGCCGCCAGCGGTGTTGATGTCGACCGCAACGACCTGAAGCGCTTCCTGGATTTCGTCAATCAGGCGATCTATGACCTGCTGCTGGCCGGGCAGGCCACCGCAGAGGCGAACGGCCGCGACGTCATCGCGCGCTCCGACCTGCCCATCACCGCGGGCCTGCAGGAGACCATGCACGAGTTCCGCAAGCTCGACGAAGACATTGAGCTCAAGGCCATCCTGGATGACCTGACCGCGCGGTCGCCGCTGAGCTCGCCGCTGAGCCAGGAGACGCAGGAGCGCCTGCCGACGGTGTTCGGCGGCATCAGCGTCGCGCTCGCGAAGACACTCAAGATTCTCGATCCCCGGCAGCGGCGCGTTCCGCCGCGGGAATGGGACCGCGCCTTTCGCATCCTCGACACGCTGATCTAGTCGCCGAGGCGACTAGATCAGGACTCTGCGGCGCGGCTGCCGCGGCCACAAACCGCTCCTAGCTTGGATGGGGGCGCCTTGCCTGTCGTTACAACTGGATCCGCAGCCAGCGGCCAACCGGCCTTCGCGGTGAGGGCCCGGACCTTGCCACCGCAATTTCGGCGATTGGCCGTCCCCTGTCCGGCAACAGGGCTTGCACTTATGGCCCCCTGCTAAGCAGTTCGCCCGATTCAAACAAGATCGGCCTCGATCAGCGCGGCGACCCCGCTCCGGCGCCCTTCACCGCGGCCTGGGTCCGGGCTGACGGTGCGGCCTGCACCGGTCCGGGGTGCCACTGAGCCAGCCAGGACCAGAAGCACCGCCTGCCACCGGAACGGGCCTAACCTGAGCTTGCGACGTTCCAGTTGCAGCGACCTATTCGTCGATGAGGTCACGCAACCGGATGGATGCCTCCTCGATGTCACGGTGCTTGAGCCGCGCCGCACGAACTTCGGCGGCCAGCAGTCCGCAGCGATGCACCTTCTCGAAGTCGCCATAGGGATACCTGTACGTCGCTTTGGTGTGCTCCGACCGTTTCGGCGCGGGCGGGATCTTCAGTGCTCGGAGGACCCGGCGGATGGCGGGGGCGCTGACCCGGTGGCCGAGCTTGAGCAGCTCGCCCTGGATCCGCCGGTATCCCCACCTTTGGTTCTCGGTGGCGAGCCGCTCGATCAGCATGGCGATCTCGGTGCTGACCGGCGGCCGGCCGGTCCGGCTGGGATAGGTCCAGTTCTTGCTGACCAGGCGACGGTGCCAGCGCAGTACGGTCCCGGGAGTGACTAGCCGGTGCGACCGTGGGCCTGGGGGCAGGAGCCGGATCAGTGCGGCGAGGACCGCGCGTCCGGCCAGTTCAGCCGCGGCCGGGGACGGGTGCGGCGCAGCACCGCAACCTCGTGCCGCAGCACGAGCAGTCCGGCATCCTTGGATGCCGTTGACCTGCCCAGCAGGACCAGCCAGCTTATGAGCCGGGCGAAGATCAGGCAGCGCAGCCTGAGAGACACAGATGATCATCATGGCCCACGGCAGCTGCTGGCAGCGGCGCATCACGGCAGATCAGAGACCGGGCCGACTTCTGACACCCCGCAGGATGATGAAAGCGGCTCAGGTTCTCGTCGGGGTGCTGGCCTGTCCTTGGGGGAAGGTGATGCGCAGCGGAGTGATGGCGGTGGTTCGGGATGTGGCCTGTACGAGATTGACGGGCGGGCCGAGGTCTGCGCCGTGTTCTC
>DASYAT010000106.1:0-33401 GCA_036501205.1 Streptosporangiaceae bacterium
CCTGTCGATGTAGATGTTGTCGAACATCGACAGCGGATCTGGGTCGGGCATCTCCAGGCAGGCTTTCCTGAGCTGGGTGCCGACCTCGTCGGCTTCCTCGGCGACTGAGGTGAAGAAGCTCTCCTGGGCCAGGCTGGAGCGGATCAGGTACTGCTTGACCCGCTCGATCGGGTCCTTGAGCTTCCACGACTCGAGCTCGGCCGACAGGCGGTACCTGGTCGGGTCGTCGGTCGTCGTGTGCGCGCCCATCCGGTAGGTGTAGGCCTCGATCAGCGTCGGGCCCTGGCCCTCCCTGGCCGCCTGCAGGGCCTTTCTGGTGACCGCCAGGCAGGCGAACACGTCGTTGCCGTCGACCCGCAGGCCGGGGAATCCGAAGCCCTGCGCCCGCAGGTAGAGCGGGATCTTGGTCTGCCGGTCCAGCGGCTCGGAGATCGCCCACTGGTTGTTCTGGCAGAAGAACACCACGGGCGCGGTGTTCACCGACGCCCAGATGAACGCCTCGTTCACGTCGCCCTGGCTGGTCGCGCCGTCGCCGAAGTAAGCGATGGCGGCTTCGCCGTCCTCGCCCACCGCCCCATCGCGCTGGATGCCCATCGCGTAGCCGGTCGCATGCAGCGTCTGCGCGCCGATCACGATCGTGTACAGGTGGAAGTTGTGCTCCTTCGGGTCCCAGCCGCCGTGACTCACGCCCCGGTACAGCTCAAGCAGCTTGGCGGGGTCAAGCCCGCGGCACCAGGCGACACCGTGCTCCCGGTAGGTCGGGAAGGCCATGTCGCGCGGGCCGAGGGCACGGCCTGAGCCGACTTGAGCGGCCTCCTGGCCGAGCAGGGAGGCCCAGATTCCCAGCTCACCCTGGCGCTGCAGCGCGATGGCTTCGAAGTCGATCCGGCGGACCAGCACCAGATCTCGGTACAGCGCCTTAATCTCGTCGGCCGACAGCTCCAGCGGATAGTCGGGATGCTCGGCCCGCTCACCTTCTGGGGTAAGCAGTTGGATCAGCTCGGGCTTAATGGGCTTGCTGGCTGGCCCGTCGTGATTACGAGTTCGGGAGGCAGCCCGCCCGGCAGCTTTGACGGCCACGCGCCACTCCTTGCATGCTCAGGCCGTCCGCCGTGATCTCCGGCGACCCGGCTTTGTCGTATGTCCCGCAGTGACAGTACTCGGCAATCCTGCTGCCCGGTCAAGTGCCGGGTACTCTCGCGGCCGGCAGTTGGCGCTCGCTGCCAGCGTCTGATTGCGGCGAGTAATTTTCGCGTCGCTCCGCCGGCAACGATTTCCCGGCCGGTTCTCGGCCGGCACGGTGTTTCTTCGCATCGACTTACCGCTGCAATCCTTTGTTGAGCTGGCAGAACGCTACTGTTCGTCCGAAGATCGCCCGAGTTCATGATTACCAGGGCTCAGCACGGGAAACGCTCACAATGAGATCAGAGTGGATCGCTAGCCTCAGGAAGCAGAGGAGCGAATGCGAACGCGAGTGCTGCACTCACAGGGACCGGCCAGGGATGTCCGGTTCTGCCTGGTCTTTCCTCGCGAGTCGCTCAGCATTCCTGTTATGCGCCGCGTACTCGGCGACACGCTTAACCGGCTGGGCGTAGACGAGAACTCAGTTTCTGACCTGCTGCTTGCCGTCACCGAGGCCTGCACCAACGTGCTGCGGCACGCTGGTCCTGGTCGCAAGTACGAGGTTGTGGTCAAGGTCGGCCGGAACCGGTGCGTACTCCAGGTGCTCGACAACGGCCGCGGCATCGAGCCCGCGCGGTTGCGCATCGCCAGGCGGACCCAGCTGCGGCGACCGCCGGTCCGGCCGGTGCCGCTGCTCAGGCGCCGGGCCAACTCGGCCCCGGCCGACGTGACGCAACTGCCAGAGTCTGGTCGCGGCATGGCGATCATGCGGGCCTGCGTGGACGATGTCTCACTGCGCAGCGGCCGGGGGCAGGGCACGGTCGTGCAACTCCGCAAGCGGATCGCGTTGCGTGATGACGCCCCGCTGGCGAATCTGAGTGGCTGGGCGCTGAAGGACGCGGGTTAGCCCGCAGGCGCGCGGGTCAGGCGGGCCGTTGGCGCCGGAGAGTAAGGTGCCGGGGTTTAGGCGCTCCACCAGAACGCGATTTCCTGCGTCTTGGTGCCTGCGGGGCCGCAGGTCGTGGTGATGGCCGGCCCAGGTTGCTGGGGGGCGGTGAGGCAGCCGCTGGTCTCAGCGTTCTGGTACTGGGCGATCACCTGATTCTGCAAGACCCGCTGGTGCATAGGCCGCCAGCGCTGGTCGGCTGCGAGGTTGCAGTGCGTGAGCGCGAGCTTTCCGTGGGGCGTGTCGGCCAGGCACTTGCCGCTCGGCACGTAGATGAAGACCTCGCTGTTGTCCGACAGCTGGTTCGCGGTCCACACCGGCTTGCCGGCGATCAGGTCGGCGTGCGGGATGCTCACGAAATCGATCCTGTGACCTTTGGGGAACAGCATGAGCGCGTGGCCGCTTGAATTGCCCTGCCCAGGGTCGCCGTCGTCAACCGGCCCGTAATCGATCACTCCGATCGTCTGGACCTTCACGACCTTGAGTGCCTGCCCGTGGTGCGGCGGCTTTGGCGTGGGCGGAGGAGGCTGCTGATGAGCCGTTGCCAGGTAAATGGCGAGGACGCCGCCAGCGAGAACAACTACAACCGCGACACCGGCGAGCCGAGGAGTCCATGACCCCTTAGCTCGGTGCGACGGTGTTGTTCGCGGACCCGGCATAGCGCGAAATTATCCCGCTAATCAGGGGATTGCGGCCACCGATATCAGCAAGCTACTGGCGGGCAACAACTGGGGTTCAGGTTTGGGCTCCATGGTGTTGAGGCGAGGGTCTCGGAGCAGGGCGTTGTCTGCGCAGGTCGCGTGGATGCGGCTCCGATCGCGCCGGCCGCCGCGGTGGCCGAGGTGGGCTAACGTTCTGGGCGATGCCTGCAAGAAAACTAGATGCTGGCCGGCTGCTCGCGGCCGTCACCGCCCAGCGGGCCGTTCTTGGGTTGCCTCCGCCAGTAGGTCTTGACTCGATCGGCGCGCTCGGCGCGGCCTGCGCCCATGCGGTGATCGCGGCAATCGACACCGGGCTCGAACCCGAGCGAGAAGCACTTCGGGGCGCGGTGATCTACACGCTCGACCTGCTCGCGAACCGGGTGCCAGGACGCGCAGTCGAGGTTAGGGTTCCGCCGTTCGGGGCGATCCAGTGCGTTGAGGGTCCGAGGCATACCAGGGGCACACCGCCGAATGTGGTCGAGGTCACCAGCCGGACCTGGATCCTGCTCGCGGCCGGCCGGCTCAGCTGGGCCCAGGCTGTCGAGACCAACTCGCTGCAAGCCAGCGGTCCGAGGGCTGACCTGACCAGCTACCTGCCGTTGTGGTCGCCACGACCGCCGACCTAGCGCGGGCGCAGCACTACTAGCGCGGGCGCAGCACTGCCAGCGCGGTCGCAGCACTAAACGGAGTAGCAGTGACGGACACGGCGCCAGTGACCTGGCAGCCCGGGCGCCATCCCCGCATACCGTCGCGGCTCGGATGCCTTCCGGCACCGTTGGCTACGGGCTAGCCGGTCTGGCTAGCCCGTGAGACTATCTAGCCGCTCTAGCTGGCACGAGGATCGTCTTCGTCCTCGTCGCCCGCATCGTAAAGATCGTCATCGGCATCATCGTCGGATCCATAGCTATCGCCGTCTGCAAATACGTCGTGCCCGCCGGAATCCCGCTGATCCATGCCGACGCCCAGCTCTGCCCGCAGCCGGTCAAGGTCAGTGCCGCCACCGCTGTACTTCAGCTGGCGTGCCACCTTCACCTGCTTGGCCTTGGCTCGGCCGCGCCCCATTGGCTCGACCCCCTCGAACGTACGGAACCTGCAAGGTTCCTAGTCATCGCGTTTGATGCCTACTCGATCATCCATCCGACATTATGTCGGGCTTCTTGCACGTCAGGCTGCCCGCCCCGGCTCCATCGCATGGTCCGCAGCATGGCTAGTGCCTTCGTACATAGACAACCGTACCTGTTTTGGGCGGCTCGCGCTTCCGGCGGTACTTCCCAGATGCGCTCGACGCATAGCTAAATCTGAGCCCGAGTCCTTCCTGAGCGCACGACCAGCCCAGCTAAGGCCGGTCGTCGGGCAACCCTGAGCTGACCATCAGGTCAGACCGGGCTATCCGTCTCGCCAGGATGAACTGCCTATCTGGTTTGCCTGTCAGGCCGATCAAGGCCCCGCAGACAGGCCGCCAGGGTGCGATACGACTATCCGTGCTGGTCAGCTTGGCAGCCAGACTCCCTTGAGTCTACCTATTTCCGACATTCTGCGTTCGGCAAGCCGGTCGGCCGCCGCTGCCGGCGTGATGCTCTCCTGCGCCGCCATCTCCAGGATCCGCTTCGTGGTGTGGAAGATCTGCTCGGTTCGCAGTTTTGCTCGCTCGAAGCTGAATCCGTCGATCTCATCCGCGACCTGGATCACGCCTCCGGCATTCACCACATAGTCGGGTGCGTACAGAATGTCATGCTCTGTCAGCAATTTTTCTACATCTGGATGTTTTAGCTGATTGTTAGCCCCTCCGCAGACGATGCTCGCCCGCAGCGTGGCGACCGTGCGTTCGTCAAGCGAGCCGCCAAGAGCACAGGGCGAGTAAATATCCATCTGCCCGCTGAGCAGGTCCGCGCGGCTGGCTACCGCGCTGACCCCGGGATACCGGGCGGCCATGCGTTCCGAGGCGGAAGGGTTTACGTCGTAGATGATGACAGTCGCGCCATCGGAGATCAGGTGGTCGACCAGGTGGCTGCCGACCTTGCCGACGCCTTCGACGGCCACGGTGCGCCCGGCCAGGCTTGGTGATCCCCACAGATGCTCGGCGGCTGCGCGCATGCCCTGGAAGACGCCGAATGCGGTCAGTACCGACGAGTCGCCCGCCCCGCCGTGCGCTTCGGTCCGGCCGGTCACGTACTTGCATTCCCTGGCCACGATGTCCATGTCCTGGCTATATGTGCCGACATCGCAGGCGGTGACATAACGCCCGTTCAGCGACTGCACGAACCGGCCGTACGCGCGCAGCAGCGCCTCGGACTTGAGAGTCGAGGGATCGCCGATGATCACCGCCTTGCCGCCGCCGAAGTCCAGGCCGGCCATGGCGTTCTTGTAGGCCATCGCCCGGCTGAGGTTCAGGGCGTCGGCGATCGCCGCCTCGTCGCTGTCGTATGGGTAGAAGCGGGTCCCCCCGAGTCCGGGCCCGAGCTCGGTGGAGTAGAGCGCGATGATCGCGCGCAAGCCGGTCGGTGCGTCGTGGCAGAAGACGATCTGCTCGTGAGGCGCGTCGGTTATCCCGGCATTGCCGGTTATCCGGGCTACGTCACCTTCGTCGTCGGCGACTGCTCTGCCTGACTGTGGTCCGCTTATAGTCACCACGGTTGCATCTCCCGGGTTTCAGTCCCCGCATCCTCGTTGACCGGGGATCCACCACCCAAGACTATGCCGACCGGTCATGGGAGTATTGACGACGCGCAATGCATGAAGGCGCCTGTGCGGGGCAAATACCTCGTGACAGAGCATGCCGTAGAACTACGGAGGATTATCCCGGCGCTGCTGATAGTCCTTGGCGAAGAGTCGGGCTGGTCCGTTACTGGGGGGTATCGAGCGGCACGCGCGCACCGACCGGCGGACGCACTCGCGATGTCACGGTGCGTCACCTCCGGTCACAGGGAGGTGAGCGATGAACGAGCCAGGGATGAACGAGCCAGGGATGAATGAAGCCGTGGGCTTCTTGCTCTTATCGCACTGGATCTGGCGGACGGGCCTTCGCCGGAACGTTCGCTATTTGAAGTCGAAACACTCTTCGAGGCCGACCTGACCGGTTCGGGATCACTAGAGCGGCTACGGCCAGTAGTCAGCAGGAGGCGGAGATGACTTTTCCGAATCTGCCCGTTGCGACGATGCGTGTCTGTAGGATCACGCAACGTGACTTCGATCAGCGGGGGCAACGGGGACACGTTCAAAACTTCTGCTCCTGGTGGTCGCATTGTCACCGCTGGTGATGGCAATATGGTAACAGTAGACCATATTGGACATCCATGGCAGGTTCCGGAAACGGGGCCAGGCTCCGAAAGGGGCTATGAACACAACAGACGCAGGATCTCAATTTGGGTCCAGGAGGAGAGGCCGTCAAAATGTCTGCACGTACCCCAGAGGCCGAGCCACTGCTTACGCCGGCCGAGGTGGCAACAATGTTCCGGGTTGACCCGAAGACGGTCACCCGTTGGGCGAAGGCCGGAAAGCTAACGTCCATCAGGACGCTAGGCGGCCATCGCCGCTACCGCGAAACAGAGGTTCGTGCCCTGCTCGCGGGTATACCGCAGCAGCGCTCGGAGTAACGTCCGGCCGCCGCCCGGCGCCCAGACTAAGGGGGACGGGCACGCGTAGGCGCACGCCTAAAGCGGCTCGGCGAAACAATCAGGGGGGTCGGCTCCAGTGGTCAAAAGAAGACCGGAGCCGTGGCGCGAAGAGCGGTGGAGCTCTGAGCAAAGGCAATCCGGCGGAACCGCTGGAGTCGATCCACTACACACAATTTTAGTGCCAGGGGGAAGCGGGTCGGGATAGGCGCGCCGGGGACACGCGCAAAAGACGGCCTGGGCCCGAGAGGGCAATTTTCTTGAGGATTGGTCATAACGTACTGTTCGGCCCTGACTTAAATTTGGCCAAATCAGCTACTTTTCAACGGGCGTGCCTGCTGGGCCTTATGGTGCCGTGTCGGCCGCCTGCTCGCGGCCCGCCACAGCCTGCCCGTGGCGTGTCAGGTGATCTGCCCGTGCCGCGCGGGGATCTGGCCGTGCCGGGATCTGCCCGTGGCGTGTCCGGTGCCATCGCGGGTCACTTATCCCTGGCCGGGACGTCTTAGCCCCGGTTGGCGCCGAGTTTTGTCCGATTGATCCTGATCCCGGGGTACCTAACCAGGGCTATGTCGTCCCGGCCAGGGATAAGTGACCCGCCATCACGGGAAGCATCGCCACCAGGCGTGACTTCTGCGGCCCGTGTGACCAGAGGTGCGGCCCTGGAGACCGCAACTCAACCGCGCCGTCGCGCCGGACACCTTACCCGCCCACTCACTTCGCGCGACTCAGGCCGCGCCGCGCTGGCGGGCCGCTTGAGTGAAGGTCGGTCGGCTGGTTGACTCTGGACTCGCGGCCGGTCGGCTCAGCACGGCCCGGGGCTCGAGACGGCGCTAGAAAGCCGCAATGGTAGGTAGCCCCGCGCCGAACTACCACAGCGGCGGGCCAACGCTGCTGCCCCAACGACTGCCACAGGCCAGCGCTGTCGTTGGTCGGGCTCGGGTGGCGGTGGCGGGAGCTGGTGAGGTGGGCGGCGGGCCAGCGCTGTTGTTGGTCGGGCTCGGGTGGCGGTGGCGGAGGCAGATGAGGACGGCGGTGGGCCGAGGCTGTCGCAGCTCCGGCCCGAACCGCGACCTCGGTGCCTTCGGCGATGCCGCCGCCCTGAAGCCTGGGACCAGCTAGTTCGCGTACCGTTGCCCTCCCAATTCAGTGGGTAACCCAATCGTGATCTTGTCACTGGCTGTGTCGCCATTGAGCGGCGACGGCCTCACCGGCACCGACCGGCCCGTCCCGGCTCCGGCGACCAGGCCGGGGCTGATGTCTCTTCGCGCGTCCAGCCCGCCGGCCCGATAACCGCCGTCCCCGCCGCACCTGCCAACACGCATAGCTCACCGCAGTTGATCGGCGACTTTAAGTAATCGAGCCTGTTCGATGGCGCGGCCGGACCATACTTGTCGCGGTGCCGACGCTGCGTAGCAGCTGCGGCACCGAGTGTCTGTGGGTGTCTGTGCGACTGCGTGCGGCGTGGAGCACGACAGGGGATGGGTGCGGCGCAACGTACGGGGGTCCGCCACATGGTGGCAGCGTGCCGTCGCTGGGGTTGAGGGAGGGATCGCCATGCGGGATCCGGATTTGGTTTTCAGGGCTCAGCTAGCGGCGGCATCGCTTGAAAGCTCGTGGCATCGATGGCGAGTCGTGCATGGCCTGGCAGCGGATCCGATGCCGACGGTCTCGAGCTACGTGGGCTATTCGCTTGAGGAGCCATGGGGTCAGCCCAGGGTGGTGTTCGGCCTCGCCGCCGAGGACGCTGAGCAGCTCGCCGGCCTGCTCGAACGTCACGACTGCGTGGGCCCGGTCTACGCGGCCGTGGCAACCTTGCCTGGAGCAAGGGACATGTCGGCTCAATCGGGTCGGGTAGCGCCGCTGCCGGTGCCGCGTCAGGCCCCGCCGATGGCCGCGGATGAGCCGGACGAGACCGCCGAAATCAGCGCCGTCCGGCGAGGCGACCGGATCGATCGGGACGATCGAGGCGACTGGATCGACCGGGACGATCGGCCCGGCGCGGCCAGCGGATACGACGAACCGCTGTTCCGGCAGGCGGCCGCCGCTATGCGCGAGGCTGCCCTGAAGCAAAGATCCGCCAGTAACGGCCTGGTCGACGACTCACCCGCGACCGACAGCCCAGGCCCAGTCCCAGGCCCAGGCCCAGGCCATAGCCAAGCCGCGGCACTCGACGAGGTGACCGATGGCGGATCCCTGCCATCGCGGCACCAGATGATCGCGGACGACGCGGATCGACCGGCCAGCGCCAGCGCGGACTTCTTTGAGCGGTCGTCAGACGACGAACCGATGGGCTCGCTCGCTCAAGCCGCCACGGCCGCCAGGGCAGTGGCGGAGACCAGGATCAAGGCTGCGCTGACCGAATACCGCAGCCGGGTTGGCGACATGCATCCCTACCCCGACTATGACGACGAGGTCGATGTCGAGGACGAGGTCGAGGACGCAGCGCCAGAGCCGCCGTTGCCCTCAGCGGGACCGCCAGCCGAGATCGCCGAGCCCGTGCTGGTCATGCCAGAGATCTACGCCACTGAGGTGCTCGAGCCGCTGCCCCGGCCCGAGCCCGGACCCGAGCCCCGACCCGAGTCCGGGCCTGAGCCCCGACCCGAGCCCCGACCCGAGCCCCGACCTGAGCCTCAACCCGAGTCCGGGCCTGAGCCCCGGCCCGAGCCTTACTCGGAGTCTCAGCCCGATCACCGCCCAGAAGCCGCCTCGGGAGCGTTCTCGCCCGCACCCGACCAGTTCGGACCCGACGCCGACAACGAGCACGATGCCGACTTCCCGGCCGACGACCAGTCACCCGGCTCGACGGCAAACCTGACCAGGCGCAACCGGCTGTCCCGCGCCTACCCAATCCCGAGGCTGACCAGGACGAAGCGACCAGGAGCGGTCCCGGCCCCTGACGGCCAGAGCTAGTCCAGAGCTAGTCCAGAGCTAGTCCAGGCCTAGTCCGGCGCTAATCAGGTTGCGGCACACCGGCCGCCGTGATGATCTTCGGCGTATGGATCGCACGGCGGCGGTGGCCGCGTACAACCAGCAGGTACGGCAGAGCACGGCCCCCGACGGGACCGGTGCGACGTTCGAGGTGGACGGCCCGGTCATCAGACGCCTCGCGCCGCCCGGCCAGGAAGGCTCCGGGGTCAACTGGACTGACCTGGATGCGGGCAACGCCGACGCGGCCATTGCCGAACAGATCGCCGTATTCGGGGCACGAGGCGAGAAGTTTGAGTGGAAGCTCTACGACTACGACCAGCCGCCGGACCTAGCCGACCGGCTGCTAGGGGCGGGCTTCGTGCCCGAGGATCCAGAGTCCTTCATGGTCGCCGAGGTCACCGAGGTGATCGAGGCCCTCTCCACGGCGAACCTGCCCGACGGCGTCACCGCCGTACGCGTCACTGACCGCGCCGGAATGGCCCTCATGGCCCAGGTGGAGCAGCAGGCCTTCAATCACGACAAGGCGGAGCTCCGAGAGGGAATCCTCGCTCAGCTCGAGACCACGCCCGATCAGCTCGCTCTCGTCCTTGCCATGGCCGGTGATGTCCCGGTCTGCGCCGCCAGGATCGAGTACGTACCTGACACGCAGTTCGCTGGCCTGTGGGGCGGCGGCACGGTCAAGGAGTGGCGCGGGCGCGGCATCTACCGGGCGCTCGTGCGGTACCGAGCCGAGCTGGCCGCCAAGCGTGGTTATGCCTACCTGACCGTCGACGCGTCCGAAGACAGCCGCCCGATCCTCGAACGCATCGGCTTCACTCGCCTGGCGATCACCACGCCCTACATCTGGACCCCGCCGAGCTAGCCCAGCCGAGCCCGGGATCAGACCGTCGCTGGCCGGGCCGGCGCGACCGGCGGAACCTCAGAGGTGCAGTACATGCACCGCTTCGCCGCGATCGGGATCTGGCTGAGGCACTGCGGGCACTCCCGCTCGGTCGCCTCCTTCTTGCGGTCGAACAGCGCCAGGAACTTGGTGACCGGCGTCACCACCAGGAAGTAGACAACCGCGGCGATCACCACGAACGAGATCAGCGCGTTGAGGAACATCCCGTAGTGGAACGTCGAATTATGGATTTGGAAGGTCAGCTTGCTGAAATCATGCTGGCCGCCGACAGCGGCGATCAGCGGCGTGATGAGGTCGTTGACCAGCGCCGTCACCACAGCGGTGAACGCCACGCCGATCACGACCGCGACCGCCAGGTCGATCAGATTGCCACGAAGCAAAAACGTCCTGAAGCCCTTCACCCGATGCCTCCTCGACTATCCGGCGGGTGTGCGAAGGATGACGCTATCAACGATCATGCCGATGCTGCGGCGATTAGCCGGTGAGGCCCGCGTTTGACCAGAAAAGATCCTTCAGGGGAAAATTTCCCGGGGGTCGTGTCGTAGCCGGTAGGCATAACTCATGCCCTGGACACTGACAACCGACCTGGACCCCTACGCCCGCACGGTCAGCGGGTTGCTGCGCGCGGAACGCCAAGGAGGAGCGCCAATGACAACCACCGACCCGGTCCAGCTCATCGCCGACCTCTTCGCCAGCGAAGGAGCCGACGAGTACCTGGGCGAGGCGGTGACCCAGGCCTCGCACCTGCTGCAGTCCGCCGCGCTCGCCGAACAAGACGATGCCGGCGACAGCCTCATCGCAGCGGCCCTGCTCCACGACGTCGGCCATTTCACCGGCACCATCACCGGCCAGCAACTTATGGAAGGCACCGACAACCGTCACAGCGACGTCGGCGCCTACTGGCTAGCCCAGTGGTTCGGCCCCGAGGTAACCGAACCGGTGCGCCTGCACGTCGCCGCCAAGCGCTACCTGTGCGCCACCGAACCCGGATACGCGAGCACGCTGTCGCCTGCCTCGGTCTACACCCTTGGTGTCCAGGGCGGCCCGATGAACGACGAGCAGGCCACGCGCTTCGCTGCCGGCCCTTACGGCCAGGCCGCCTGCCGGCTGCGTCGCTGGGATGACGCGGCCAAGGACCCCGGTGCGCAACCCCCGCCCTTCGAGCACTACCGTCTGCTGCTGGCAGGGCTAGCCAGAAAGGGCTAGTCAGGGAGGCTAGCTGGCACCTCCGGTCATTGTCTACGATCGGCTGGGGGCAGTGGCAGTGCCTGATGGAGGTTCCTCGCATGCTCCGATATCCGCCGACGCGGTACCCGTCAACCGATCTTGGCTCGGAAGCGGACTATTACCACGGCGAACTCGTCCCCGACCCGTACCGCTGGCTCGAGACGACGACCGATCCCAAGACGGTCGCCTGGATCGCCGCGCAGAACAAGGTCACAGAAGATGTCCTGACCGGCGTCGCCGACCGTACCCGGATCCGGGCCGAGCTCACCGAGCTGGCCCATTACGCCAGGGATAGCGTTCCGTTCGAGCGCGGCGGGCGGTGGTTCCAGTTCCGCAACGGCGGTCTGCAGAACCAGCCGGCGCTGTATGTGATGCAAGCCCCAGACGCGCCTGGTGCGGTGCTGCTTGACCCGAACGAGCTCGATCCTGACGGCACTACCGCTGTCAGCTCGGCCGCCGTTAGCGGCGATGGCCGGCTGCTCGCGTACGCGTTCAGCGTCGCCGGTTCTGACTGGCAGACCTGGCGGGTTCGCGACGTGGCGACCGGAACCGACACCAACGACCTGGTCGAGTGGTCGAAGTTCTCCACCGCCGCCTGGCGCAAGGACGGTTCAGGCTTTTACTACTCGGCACCGCAGCGCCCGCCGGCCGGCCAGGAATATCTGGCCGAAATCGGCCTGCGCCGCATCATGTTCCATAAGATCGGCACCGACCAAAGCGAAGACGAGTTCGTATTCGCCAATCCCGAGCACTCCAACTGGCACAGCGACGCCCAGGTCTCCGAAGACGGTCGCTTCCTGATCATCTCGACCTTCGATGGCACCGCCCCCCAGGCCCAGCTGCGCGTACTCGACCTATCCGACCCGGCAGCCGAGCTGACGACGCTGATCGATGACTTCGATTCGATCGCCGATCTCGTCTGCACTCAGGGGTCTACTTTCTATCTCGTCACCGATTATCAGGCAGAAAGAAAGCGCGTGGTTTCTTTCGCCCTGGAATCACCAGCCAGGCAGAACTGGACTGAAATAGTCGGCGAGACGCAGGACACGCTGCTGGCCGGCTATTTCTTCGGCGGCCGGTTCGTCTGCCATTACCTGCGGAACGCGTACTCGGTGCTGCGGGTACACGCCGCCGACGGCGGTTTCCTTTCCGAGATCGAGCTGCCCGCCTATACCTCGGTCGCCGACGCCTGCAAGGTCAGCGAGGGCATCGCGGGCCGCGCGAACTGCGATCTCATGCACTTCGGGCTGACCTCGTACGCCGAGTCGGGGTCGCTGTGGTCGCACCAGCTCGCGACCGGGGAGACGACCCTGATCAAGCCCTCCTCGGCGGCGCTCGACCCGGCCGGCTACGTGGTCGAGCAGGTCAAGGTCACCTCGCGGGACGGAACCCCGATCACGATGTTCCTGACCAGGCGCGCCGATCTGCGGCCCACCGGCGACCTGCCCGTGTTGCTGTACGGCTACGGCGGCTTCGACATACCGGTCACGCCGGCCTTTTCCGTGCTGCACGCCAGCTGGCTGGCGAGCGGCGGATTGCTGGCCGTACCTAACCTGCGCGGCGGCGGAGAGTACGGCCGGGCTTGGCACGACGCCGGCCGGCTCGCCCTCAAGCAGAACGTTTTCGACGACTACTGTGCGTCCGCCCGCTGGCTCGAATCCTCGGGCTGGTCAAAGGCCAGCCGGATCGCGATCTCCGGCGGCTCCAACGGCGGCCTGCTGGTCGGCGCCTGCCTGACCCAGCATCCAGAGCTGTTCGGCGCGTGCGTGGCCAGCGTCGGCGTCATGGACATGCTGAGGTTCCACCGGTTCACCGTGGGCCGGGCCTGGATAGCCGACTTCGGCGACCCCGACAATCCGGACCAGTACCCCTGGCTGCGGGCGTACTCGCCGCTGCACAACCTGCGTCCCGGCAGTGATTACCCGGCGACCCTGCTGCTCACCGGCGATCACGACGACCGGGTCGTCCCCGGCCACTCCTTCAAGTTCGCCGCCGCCATGCAAGCCGCTCAGGGCAGCAGCGCCCCGGTGCTGATCCGGGTGGAGACGGCGGCTGGCCACGGCGCCGGGAAACCGGTAGCCAAGGTTGTCGCCGAAGCCGCCGACGTGCTCGCGTTCCTGCGGCTGGCGCTAGGCGGCAACGGGGACCACGCGGCGGCCGGTCAAGAGGCCCCGGCCAGCCCATAACGTCCGCAGATAGGAGGCACCGTTCAGGTCGAGTACCGCGCCGCTGGCCCACTCGGCCTGGGCGGATGCCAGGTAGAGCACGGCCGCGGCGATCTCGTCGGGCTCGCCGACCCGGCCGAACGGGCTCTGCGCCCTGATGTCATCGCCGCGCGGCGGCTTCAGATGGTCGTTGGTCATGTCCGTCGCCACGAAGCCGGGCGCCACCGTCGACACCGCGATCCGGTACGGCGCGAGCGCGATCGCCAGCGACTGGCCGAATGAGTTCATGCCGGCCTTGCTCGCGCCGTAGGCCGGACCCTCAGGCTCGCCTCGGAACGCGCCGCGCGATGAGACGTTGATGATACGGCCGCCGCGGTCCTTCAGGTGCCTGACCGCGCACCAGGTGACGTTGGCCGCGCCGATCAGGTTGATCCCCAGGGTCGTCTGCCATTCCCGCTGCCAGACCTCGTAGCTGACCTCGGTGATCGGATGCGACGTGAACACCCCGGCGTTGTTGACCAGGATGTCGAGTCCGCCGAGCTGCTCGACGGCTGAGTCCACCATTGCCAGCACAGCCTCGCTGTCAGCCAGGTCGGCCTGGACGACCACGTGTCCGGTGCCGTCAAGCTCGGCTGCCAGCTCCTGCGCCAGCGCCGGCGACGCCTTGTGATGGATCGCCACCCGGTCACCGGCCGCCGCGAACTGCGTCGCTATGGCCCGTCCGATGCCGCGTGATGCCCCGGTGATGAGAACGGCGCGGCTAGCTGCCGGTTCGCTCACTGGACTCAGGCCCCGGTCTGGGGCTGCGCGGGGCAGTCGGCAGGAACTACCGGCTTCTTCTTGTTGTACGGCGGCAACCGGTACACCGTCTTTTTGTGACCGTTCACCACTTCCGTTACCTTGACCTTCTTAGTGGGCTTGTTCTTGATCCACTCGCGCAGGGCGGCTTCCTGGGTCTGGCAGGTGTTGTACTGGCTGGTGATGGCTCCAAGGAATCGTTCGGCCTGGGCCAGGCTGCCAGTCGCCGTCTGCTTGAGCTCATCGGCGGAGGCCTCGGGGATGCCAGACACCGGGATGTTCGTCGGCTTGTAGACCGAGAACAGCGAGAACCCGAGCACCTTGTCGTTCATGCCGCGGAAGATCGCGACCTTGCCGTCAGTGGTCTGGCCCACGTAGTACTGGCTGCGCACGACCAGGTACCCGGCGACCAGGCCGCCGGCCACGATCACCACGAACAGCCCGAGCAGCAAGCCAACGATCGGAATCCGGCGGCGGCGCGGCCGCTGGTACCCGGAGTCCTCGACCGCTGCGGGCGGCTGAACCGATGTCGGTATCCGGCCCGGCCTGGTGCCGCCCGGTCCCATGCCTGGTTCGGTCGCGGTCCTGGCCGCCGGGCCAGGACCGGCCGCCATCGGCTGCTGATTTCCGGCCAGCACGGTGCTGTCCGCCCGGTCCGGCGACCAGCCGCCCGGCACGCCCGGCGTCGCGCCGACCCTGGTCATGCCGCTGTCCTGGCTGGTCGGGGTCAGGCTGAACGCCTTGGTGTCGTCGTTGGTGACCGTTGCGACCGCTCCGGCCAGCACCGGGGACCTGGTCGCCGCTGACTGGCCCAGGTCGGTGTCGATCACGTCGGCGACAATGCAAGTGATGTTGTCAGGGCCGCCGCCTGCGATCGCCAGCTCGATCAGCTCGAGCACGGCCTGGGCGGGCTCGCCGAACTCGGCGAGCGTGTCCAGGATGGCCTCGTCGCTGACCGCGACCGGCAGTCCGTCCGAGCACAGCAGGAACCTGTCCCCGAGCTCAGCAGTCAGCAGCGACAGGTCAGGGTCGGCGTCGGTCCGGCCGTCGAGCGCGCGCAGCAGCAGCGAGCGCTGCGGATGGGTAGCGGCCTCCTCGGGCCGGATCCGCCCCTGGTCGATGAGCGCCTGGACAAACGTGTGATCACGGGTGATCTGGTAGAGATCGCCTGCGCGCAGCAAGTAGGCGCGGGAGTCGCCGATATGGCAGATCGCGGCCGTGTCGCCGGACCAGAGCATCGCGGTCAGCGTGGTCCCCATGCTGCCGACGGCCGGATCGGCCTCGACGATGCCGTGCAGGTTCTGCTTCGCGGTGGTGACGGCGTCGGAGATCGCGTCAATGAGGTGGGACTCCGGCATCGGACTCTGATCTAGCGGCGCGATGCTCTGAATCACGCACGCGCTCGCGACCTCGCCCGCTTCGTATCCGCCCATGCCGTCCGCGACCGCTAGCAAATGCGGTCCCGCGTAGGCCGAGTCCTCGTTGCCCTCCCTGAGCAAACCCACGTCGGAGCGGACCGCGTAGCGGAGTGCAAAGTTCATCTGCGCAGCTCCATGACGATCTCTAGCCGGTCGGGTTGGCACCTCGCTCCCACCCACTCAGTTATTCGGAGCGGTTAGGGCTTAGTGCTTGGACTGAGCCTAGATCCTTACGGATCTAGGTGAGTACCAGCAAGAGGCTAGAACACCAATGTCATCAAGCGGAAATACCGCGCACGTATGTTGTGGAAGTGACGTCAGCCGATCCGACCGGACCGCGCCTGATGATGGCAAAATCCGCGGTTGACGTTAGCATGCTCCAGACGGCGGTACTGGCCAGGAGGACGAACCCCCGCAGCGCTGCCCGAGGGGACAACCCCCGTCAAACCCCGCAGGCAGCGGAACGCCAGGGGTGATTAGGCGCAGATCGGAGCGTGAGGGCCGATGAACGATCAGCCGGTGACGCTCAAGGACGTAGCGGCCATGGCCGGAGTCCACCCGGCGACGGTATCGCGCGCATTGAATCCCGAGACAAGACTGCTGGTCAGCGACGAGACGGCGGACCGGATCCTGGCCGCGGCGGACTCGCTCGGCTACCGGCCAAACACGGTCGCCCGCAGCCTGCGGACCAGGCGGTCGAACACGATCGGCGTGTTGCTGCCGGACCTCAACAATCCGCTGTTCCCGCCGATCGTGCGCGGTATTGAGGACCGGCTGTCATCGGCCGGCTATGTCGCGCTCATCGGAAATACAGACTCCGATGACGAACGGGAGCGGCTGGTCTTCGAGTTGATGCGGGACCGGCACGTGGATGGCTTCGTGTTCGCCACCGCCAGGTTGCGCAGCTCGCTGCTCGCCGAGGCCTCGGCCGCCGGAATTCCGGTGGTGCTGGTAAACCGGGCCGCCGAAGGCTACGGGTTCCCTTCGGTCTCAGTCGACAACGAGCGCGGGATCGCGATGTCGGTCGCGCACCTGGCCTCGCTCGGGCACCGCAAGATCGCGCACATCGCCGGGCCGCAGGGCATCTCGACCGGGCTCAGCCGCTACCGCGGTTACGTCGCCGCGATGGCCGAACACGGCCTCGCGGTTGAAGATGAGCTGGTGGTCACCGCCACCGGGTACACGATCGATGAAGGCGAGCGGTGCTGCCGGGAGTTGCTGGCGGCCAATGCCGGATGCACGGCGATCGCCGCCGCTAACGACATGCTGGCGGTGGGTTGCTACGCGGCAATCGAGCAGGCCGGGTTCAACTGCCCGAAAGACATCTCCGTGGTCGGCTTCAACGACATGCCGTTCATCGACCGGCTCACTCCGCCGCTGACCTCGATCAACTTCGCTCACTACGAAGTCGGCCGCGAAGCCGGCCGGCTCATCCTCGAGCAGATCGCCAGTGGCTCGGCCAGCTCACAGGTGCACTACCTGGCGCCCGAGCTCAAAGTGAGGGGCTCGACCGCCGCCCCAGCAGCCGTCCCGGCCACCCCTTAGCCGAGCGAACTAACCGAGCGAGCCCCTCACTTCTCCCGGCCCCGCCCTCCTGGCTCGGCCGCTCCTGGCCCGGCCGCTCCTGGCCCCGTCCTCCTGGCCCCGGCCTCCCGGCCCCGGCCTCGGCCCCTTCCGGCCGGCCCCGCTGCACCCTGGCGGACAAGTCACATAAGCCACATGCCGCGCGACAGTAACGCCAGTTACAGAGGAAGATTCGTGATCATCGTCATGTTCCGGATGAATGCTCATATTCATCCGGGATCTGTAGGTCATCGGGTTGTGTGCACGTGTAAGGCCGGCACCTGAACGGGAGTGGCACCGCGGGCTTTGCCGGAGCCGGCCGCCGCCGCCTCGGTGAGGCTGCGGGGAACTGCACCGGAGCCCCGCTGGTGTAGTTGCTTCCCGGGAAGCAGCTACACCAGGTGAGCAACGGTGCAGTCAGGGCTGCACCAGGGAGGCAGCGGTGTAGCAGCTTCCGGGGACGGAACTGCACCAGAGAGGCTCCGGTGCACCTGACCGGCGGCCAGCCCGCCAATGTGACCCCGGATCCGGAAACCTGGTGCAACGCGACCCGATTTGCAGCCTCCGGGGTGTGAATGCGCTTATTCGTCCGGTTGGCTTTGGTGGCGGCGATGGCACAGTTTCATCTCCGGCCACAACAGCAACGTCCGTCACTCAGACAGCGGCGACCGAATTCTTGATCCGGAAGGTGACCTTGCCGCTGGCACCGCTGGCCGAACGCGTCGGGCCGGGGTTCTACGCCAGGGCAGCGGCCATCCAGTCGGCGCCGTAGTTTCGGTGTTTGTAGGTGACGTTCGCGCAGCCGTGATTGCCGTCGGGCAGCAGCATCAGCTCTGAATTCTGGCCGACCTCCTGGTGCAGCCGCTCGGCGTCCTGCCAGGGGAAGATCCGGTCCCGCTGCCCCGCGATGATCAGCAGCGGCGCGGTGATCTTGGCGCCGATGCCGTCCAGCGATAGCTGGCTCGCGGCCGCCCTGGCCTGCTCATCCGAGCCCGACTTGGACCTGACCGTGAACGCGGCCCGGCTGAGCTCGGGCAGCTGATCCCAGATGTCGCCAAGGCAGTAGGGCCCGCAGAGCGCGATCGTCGCGCGTACCCGGTGATCGCCGCCGGCCACCCGGGCGGCGTAGTAGCCGCCGAGGCTAACGCCCCAGATCCCGATCCGGTCGGCGTCAATGCCGGGCAGGGCACCCGCGGCGTCGATGATGGCGGTGCCCGGCACCTCCCAGTCCGGCCGGATCGCCAGGTCGTACTCGGCCTCGCCTTGGCCGGGCCCGTCGACCGACAAGGTGGCCAGCCCCCGGCTCAAGAAGACGTCCTCGGTCGGCCTGAACTCCTCCTTGGCCGAGTCCAGCCCTGGGATCAGCACCACGAGCGGATGCGGTCCAGGCCCGGCTGGCCGCCGCAGCATCCCGGCGATGACCGAGCCGTCGAACGGTATCTCCACCCGCTCACCGGGTGGGTCGAGATGCGGCATCGCGTCCGCGAGGCACTGAACCGCGCGTTCGTGGGCCGCGCGCATCTGAGCGAGATCGTCGACGAACATGAACTTGGCGAAGTGGTAGTAGACGGCCGCCCGGGCCAGGTGCGCGCCCGCCGCCCGCAACTGGTCTTTCGCCAGCGCGGCCTGGCCTAGCTCCACATGGACGGCTCCGGCCTCACACCATCGTTCGCACCAGGTGTCCCAGGTGTCGATCTTGGACGTCACCGTGACGAAGTCGCTGTAGTCAATCCCGTTCGCGATGAAGCGAGGCGCCCAGTGGCTAATCGCTGCGTTAACCCGGCTATCGGCCATGCCGCCCAGCATTGCACACGTTTGCAACTCTGTAACCGAGGGGGATGACCCCCGTCTGAACCCCCGCGATTATGAGTTAGCAGTGAGCAACCGGGCACTGGGCGCATATATTGCGCATTGACAGGAGGCAGCCGCATACGCCACTCTCGGCAGCAGCGTTTTGCAAACGATTGCCGACAGCGGGCCGGTGGCAGGGGCAGCGCCGGGCCAAGAGACGGGGCGCAGAGGTGGGCACAGTGGCCGAAAGTGACGGTGTGGCAAACAGCGGTGCAGCCGACACCGGTGCAGCCGACGCCGGGGGACACCGGCTTGGCTGGCTCGGTACCGGGCGGATGGGCATCTCCCTGATTCACCGGCTGCTCGACGCCGGCTGCGACGTGACCGTCTACAACCGGACCAGGGCCAAGGCCGAGCCGCTCGCGCAGGCAGGCGCCACGGTTGTGGGCACCGCCGCCGAGCTGGCGCAGGTCGACATCCTGTTCGTCACCGTCGGCACCTCCCAGGACCTGATCGACGCGATCATCGGCAGTGCCGGGGTGACTTCCGGCGGCCACGCGCCCGCCATCGTGGTCGACTGCTCCACCGTGTCGGCCGACGACAGCCAGCGGGTCAGGGACGCACTGGCGGCCAAGGGCAGCAGCCTGCTCGCCGCCCCGGTGATGGGCAATCCCAAGGTAGCCAGCGTCGGGCGGCTGACCTTCGCGGTCTCCGGCGACCAGGCCGCCTACCAGACCACCCGTCCCTACCTGGACATCCTCGGCGCCGGCGCCACCTACGTCGGAGAAGGCGAGCTGGCCAGAGCGGTGAAGCTGTGCCACAACCTGTTCCTGGGAGTGGTGATCCAGTCGCTCGCCGAGGTAACGGTGCTCGCCCAGAAGAGCGGTATCAGTCGGCAGGCCCTGCTGGCCTGTCTCAACAAGAGCGTCCTCGGCTCAGTTTTCTCCCAATACAAAACCCCCGCCCTCGTGAACCTGGACTTCCATCCGACCTTTACCGCCGCATTGCTGCGTAAAGATTTTGATCTTGGACTGGCCACGGCGCGGGAGCACGAGGTGCCGATGCCGGTCGCATCCACGGCGTACCAGCTCGTGCAGAGCCTGGTCGGCCACGGCTACGGCGAACAGGACTTCGCGGCGCTGCTTTTGCTCCAGGCCAGATCCGCAGGGCTAGAGCTGACCAGCGAAAACGCGGAGGTATCTGACGGGCTTACGCCCGCCAGCCAGTGATCGAGTTCCCATCAAACTCGGAAGGGAGGACCGGGGATTGAAGATTCACGGCGCCCGGTTCTTGTCAGCCGGCATTACCGCGGTCATGATTGCGGCCGCGCTTTCGGCCTGCTCGAGCAGTCCAAGCTCGTCAGGCAAGGGATCCGCCAAGGCGCCCATTACGATCGGCGCCTCCCTGTCCCTCAACGGAGACTTTTCCGTTGACGGCATCGCGTTCGAGCGTGGCTACAAACTGTGGGCGCACGACGTGAACGCCAAGGGCGGGATCGATGGCCACAAGGTCGTGCTGATCATCAAGAACGACCACAGCAGTCCCACCCAAGTGGACGCCAACTACACCGACCTGATCACTAACAGCAAGGTTGACCTGGTCTTCGGGCCGTTCTCGTCGTTGCTGACCGCGCCGTCAGGCGAAGTTGCGCGCCGGTACGGCTATGCCTTTGTCGAAGGGGCCGGAGGGTCGCCGCTGGTGTTCGGCGAGAAGCTGCCCAACGTCTTTGACGTGAGCTTGCCGGTCGTCAACGAGCTTGACCCGTTTACCAACTGGATCAAGTCGCTGCCGGCGAGCCAGCGCCCGACTACGGCCGCCTATCCGATGGCCAATGACCCGTTCGCGACTCCGCAGGTGCAGCACGCCCAGGGGCTGATCCAGCCGCTCGGGATCAAGACCGTGTATTCGAAGATCTTCCCCGAGGAAGTGCCTGACTACCTGCCCAACGGTGACCTGGTCGCCGCGTCCAAGGCGCAGGCGGTGGTGCTTGGCTCGACCGACGTGCCGACTGTGGCCGCCTTCATGCGGGCCTTTGAGCAGCAGCACTACAACCCGAAGATCTTCATCGCCGCGGCCGGCCCTGATCAGGGCGGGGCCTTCACCAGCGCGGTCGGGCTGAAGAACACCAACGGCATGATGGTGCCCAACGTCTGGTACCCGGGCTACCCCAACGCCACCAGCCAGGCCATGGTCAGCGAGTACGTCTCGACTTACGGCGGCAGTCCGTCCGATGTGAACGCCGACGTCGCCGAGGCCTACTCGGTCGGCGAGGTGGTCGAGCAGGCGATCAATGCCACCGGCGGAGTCCAGGACTCCAAGACCATGAATTCCAAGATCATGACTTACCTGCACAGCGGGGTGACGCTGAACAGCGTTCAGGGCCCGGTCAGCTTCAATGCCCTGGGCGAGAACGTCAAGGCGATCGCCTTCATCTTCCAGTGGCAGAACGGCAAGTTCGTCCAGGTCCTGCCGGCCGACGCGACCGGATCTCAGAAGATCATCTATCCGAAGCCCAATTGGTCGAGCTGATCCAACTAGCAGGCCAGCGGTGCCGGCGGACGGCAAACCCCGCCCGCCGGCCCCTCATATTGAGGTGAGTACGGAGCTCAGATGGCACGACAGATACTTGAGGCGATCGCCGACGGCATTCTCGGCGGCGGCGTCTACGCGCTGATGGCGGCGGGACTGACGCTGATCTTCGGCGTGCTCGACATCATTAACATCGCCCAGGGCATCCTCGTGGTGCTTGGTGCCTATCTGAGCTACGTGCTCTCCGTTCACCTGCACATCGACCTGTTCGTCGGCCTGGCGATCACCATCCCGGTCATGTTCGTGATCGGGGTGGCGATCCAGTGGCTGTTCATCAGGCCGCTGCGGGGCAGCGAGCGGACGTCTATGACGCTGCTCGCCTGCTACGCCGTGGCCCTCATCATCGAGGGCATCCTGTACTGGGTCTTCGGGCCGAACTTCGTCTCGCTCAATGCCTGGTACACCCAGCCGAACGCGAGCGTGAAGATCTTCGGCTTCTACGTCGGCGACATCTACCTGTTCGGGTTCGGGCTGGCTGTCGCCGCCGTCGTGGTGCTGTACTGGCTGCTGTACCGGACCACGTTCGGCCGTGCGGTCCGGGCCACGATGCAGGACCTCACCGCCGCCCGGCTGATCGGAATCGAGGTAAACCGGGTGGCCGCGATCACCTTCGGCATCGGGGTCGCGATCACCGCGGTCGGAGGCATGATGTACGGCGCTACTACCGGCGCCTTCAGCCCGAACAGCGGCTATGACCTCATCTCCAGGCTGCTGGCGATCATCATCCTCGGCGGTCTCGGCAGCGTGGGCGGCGCGATGGCAGCCGCCATCTTCATGACCACCGCCGAGGCGCTAGTGGACATCTGGCAGCCGAACTGGGCCGTCGCCGTGTTCTACCTCGCGCTCATCCTGGTGCTGTTGTTCAAGCCGAGTGGGATCTTCGGCCGGCAGGCGGCGAGGGCCCAATGATCGCCGGGATGAAACCAGACGCGGCCGCAGGACCGGGGGCGGAGGCGGATGGCGGGGCCGGGCGGCAGTGGAAGCGGTCCAAGTTCGGCGCTTTGGGGCTTGGCCTGGTCATCGCGGTGATCTTCCCGCTGGTCTTCACCAACGCGACGATTTCCAATATCGCGGTGCAGACGGTGATCTTCGTGGCCGTCGCCTCGGCCTGGAACATCTTCTCCGGCTACTCCGGCTACCTGTCGCTTGGCCATGCGATCTTCTTCGGCACCGGCGCTTATGCGGTCGGCATCATTGCCAGGGACTGGCAGCTGAACGGTGCCTCGGTCTTCGCCCTGCTTCCGCTCGCCGGGCTGATCGCGACCGCGATCGCGATCCCGCTCGGCCTGATCGCGCTCCGGGTCAGGCGGCACACGTTCGTGGTGATCACGATCGCGTTCTTCTTCATCGCCCAGCTTTCCGCGTCGAACCTGTCGATCACCGGCGGCTCGAGCGGGCTGCTGGCGCCGGTGCCGAACTGGAGCCCGGACACGTTCAACGACCCCTTCTACTATGTCGGGCTCGTCATCGCGATCGGGACGATCGCGCTCTCGTTCCTGATCAGGCGGTCGCGGTTCGGCCTGCAGTTGCGGGCGATCAGGGATGACGAGGACCGCGCGGTCGGCCTCGGCGTCCGGGCCATGCCGGTCAAGCTGACCGCGTTCGCGGTCTCCGGCTTCATCACCGCGATGGCCGGCGGGCTCTGGTTCTACTTCCTGTCCCAGACGTTCCCGCAGTTCGCCTTCGACCCGCTGTTCGACCTGGCGATCGTGCTGATGGCGTTCTTTGGCGGGCTCGGCACGGTGGCCGGCCCGGTGCTGGGCGCACTGGTACTCGAACCGGTGCAGCTCTACCTGAACCTGCGGCTCACGAACGACTACCTGAGCGAGATCCTGCTCGGCGTCCTGTTCCTGGTGGTCATCCTCTTCATGCCGCGCGGCGTGCTGCCGACCGCGGGTGAGTTCATCACCGCTCAGCGGGCCCGGAGGGCCGAAAGGTGACGACAATTCTGCGGACTGACGGGATCGCCAAGGCGTTTGGCGGGGTGCAGGCGCTGAGCGGCTGCTCGATCGACGTGGCCGAGGGCAGCATCACCGGGCTAATCGGGCCCAACGGCTCGGGCAAGACCACGCTGTTCAACATCATCACGGGCTATGAGAAGCCCGACGCCGGCCAGATCTACCTGGGCGGCCGCCAGATCACCGGCGCGTCGCCGCAGCGGGTCTTCGCGGCCGGCATCGGCCGCACCTTCCAGCTGACCAGGATCTTCCCTAGGCTGACCGTGCTGGAGAACATGCTGGTCGCATCCCAGCCCCGTGCTTCCCAACAAGGCGGATCCCACGGGCGCCGTCGGCTCGGCAACCCGCTGGCCAGGTCCGGGGGCGCGGCCGACCGGGACCGGGCGATGTACCAGCTAGAGTTCGCCGGGATCGCCGGGCACGCGAGCGCGCTGGCCGGCACGCTGTCCTACGGGCAGCGCAAGCTGCTCGAACTCGCCTACGTGCTGATCGCCGACCCGCAGATCGTGCTGCTCGACGAGCCGGCCGGCGGGATCAACCCGTCGCTGATTCACCTGATCTCCGACCGGATCGCTGAACTGAACGCCGCAGGAAAGACGTTCCTGATTGTCGAGCACAACATGGAATTCGTGATGGGCCTGTGCCAGCACATCACGGTGCTCGACTACGGCTCAGTGGTGGCGGCCGGCCCGCCGCAGATCATCAGGGATGATCCGCGCGTGCTCGACGCTTACCTCGGCATCGGGGAGGATGACGATGAGCCTGCTGCCTGATGCTCTGGTGGTCGATGGCATCACCGCTGGCTATGGCGGCGGCGATGTGCTGCACGACGTCAGCCTTGAGGTATTCGAGGGCAAGATCACCTGCGTCGTCGGCCCGAATGGCTCCGGCAAATCGACTCTGCTCGCGACGATCAGCGGGCTGCTGAAGCCCAGGCTCGGGTCGATCACCTTCCGCGGTGACGCGCTGGAGACCAAGAGCCCCAGGCAGATCCTGAACTGCGGCATCGTGCACGTGCCCCAGAACCACAGCCTGTTCCGCGAGATGACCGTGCGGGAGAACATCGAGCTCGGCGGCTATCTGCTGCGCGACCGCGCCCTGGTCGCCAGGCGGCGTGCGGGCGTCGAGGACATGTTCCCGGCCGTCGGGCAGTGGGCCGGGCAGAAGGCCGGGAGCCTTTCCGGCGGCCAGCAGCGGCTGGTCGAGTTCGCCCGGTGCCTGATGCTCGACCCGCAACTGGTCATCTTGGACGAGCCGTCGGTCGGCCTGGCGCCGAAGGTGCTGAAGACCGTATTCGACGCGATCAAGCTAATGAACAGCAGCGGCAAGACGATCCTGCTGGTCGAGCAGAACGCCCGCGCGGGTTTGCGCCTGGCCAGCCATGCCGTCGTGCTGGAAAACGGCCGGGTGCGGCTGGCCGGGACCGGCCAGCAGGTGCTGGACAACCCGGAGATCGGCGCGCTCTACCTCGGTGGTGCTGTCGCCAAGTCCCCGGAGGCTAGTTCGGACATGGGCGGGCTAGGGGCGGGAGGGGTGGGCTAGGGGCGGGCTAACTAGGACCGCTCTATGCGCGCACCGGGCACCGTGAGTAAATGGACGCGAGCGGGCCAGGTGCCAGTGACGAGGAGGCCGGGCAGTGACCTATACCTATTCCGAGCACGCCGCCATCGGCGCCGACGAGCTACTGCGCCTGTATGAGCAAATGGCGGTCATCCGCCGGACCGAGAAGGCCGCGCACGACCTGTTCCTGGCCGGCCTGGTGAAGGGCACCACGCACCTGGCCGCCGGCCACGAGGCGGTGGCGGTTGGCGCCAGCGCAGCCCTGCGCCCCGATGACTACGTGTTCGCGACCTACCGAGGCCATCATCACGCGATGGCCCGTGGTGCCACGCCCGAGGAGTGCATCGCCGAGCTGATGAGCAAGGCCACCGGGCTCTGCCGGGCCAAGGGCGGCTCCATGCACCTGACCAAGGCATCGTCGGGAATGCTCGGCTCGTACGCGATCGTCGGCGCGCACCTGCCGATAGCGGCCGGGGCCGGCTGGTCGGCCAAGCTGCGCGGCAGCGGCCAGGTGGCCGTGGCCTTCTTCGGCGACGGGGCGACCAACATCGGGGCATTCCACGAGGCGCTCAACATCGCAGTCGTCTGGGCCCTGCCGGTGCTGTTCATCTGCGAGAACAACCTCTACATGGAATACACCCCGATCGGCTCGGTCACCGCCGTGGCCAATCCGGCCGCCGACCGGGCCGGCGCCTACGGCCTGACCGGCGAGGTGATCGACGGCAACGACGTGGCTGTGGTGAAGCAGGCCGTCGCGCGGGCCGCCGACCGCGCCCGGGCCGGCCTTGGCCCGGCGCTGATCGAGGCGAGGACGTACCGGCACTTCGGGCACAGCCGGACCGATCCGGCGAGCTACCGGCCGCCCGAGGAGGTCAGGGAATGGCTGGATAAGGACCCGCTCGACATCGCCAGGTCAAGGCTCGCCGAACTCGGTGCTGCCGCTGACGCCGCCGACCAGGCCGATGACCGGGCCGCGCAGCTTGTCGCCGCCGCGGTGGCCGCCGCGAAGGCCGCCCCCGACGCCGATCCGGCGCAGGCGTTCACCGACGTATGGGCAGACGGAGGCTCAACATGGCGGAGCTAGACACAATCACGTATCGCGAAGCCGTGGCCGAGGGAATCGCCCGCGAGCTGCGGCGCGATCCGAACGTGGTCTGCCTGGGGGAGGACATCGGCGCGGCCGGGGGAGTTTTCAAGACCACCCAGGGCCTGTTCGGCGAGTTCGGCCCCAGCCGGATCTGGGACACCCCGATCTCCGAGCAGGCGATTCTCGGCCTGGCGATGGGCGCGGCGATGACCGGGATGCGCCCGGTCGCCGAGATCATGTTCTCCGACTTCTTCGCGGTCTGCTGGGACTACCTGGCCAATGAGATGCCGAAGATGCGATACATGACCGGCGGCCAGGTGACCGTTCCGGTCGTGGTCAGGACCGCCAACGGCGGCGGCCTCGGCTTCGGCGCCCAGCATTCGCAGGCGGTCGAGAACTGGACGCTAGCCGTGCCGGGCCTGAAGATCGTCGCGCCATCCAATCCGGCCGACGTCATCGGCCTGATGGCCTCGGCGATCCGCAGCGATGACCCCGTGGTCTTCTTCGAGCACAAGGGCCTGTTCGCGAGCAAGGGCGAGACGGCGCCAGAAGGTCATGTGGTGCCGCTCGGCGAGGCAGCAGTCGCCCGGCCCGGCACGGACATCACCGTGGTGGCCCTGGCGACCACGGTGCCGATGGCGCTGGCGGCCGCCGAGCGGGTGGCGGGGGGATCCGGGGAGTCGACCTCCCAGGCCGGCACCGCGGGCCAGGGGATCAGCGCCGAGGTCATCGACCTGCGCTGCCTGGTGCCCCTGGACATGGCGACCGTGCTCGCCTCGGTGCAGCGCACCTCGCGGCTGCTGATAGTGGAGGAGAATCCGTATCAGGGCGGCTGGGGCGGCACCGTGGCCTCGATCGTCGCGGATGAGGGTTTCGAAATGCTCGATGCCCCGATCCGCCGGATTGCGGCGGCGTCCGTTCCGCTGCCGTTCGCCGACGCGCTCGAACAGCAGGTAATCCCGACCATCGACGCGGTCGCGGAGGGCATCCGCAGGTTGTGTGATTACTGAAGTAGGCCCCGCGAGTACTGAAGCGGCTGTGTGATTACTGAATTAGGCCCTGCGAGTACCAAAAAGCTCCCGTGAAGGTCTGCTGTGACCCATTTCATAGTACGAACTTCGGCATTCGGCGCACCTGGGCCAAGAAGTTCGGGCATTGTTGTAGATCGAAGCACCCCGCGTGTTCGGTGAGTTACTCTGAGTGATCCTGCTCCGGGTAACCAACGTGTCGCCCTGAACCTGCGAAGCGCCGAGCACGCCGCCGTTATGGCACCTGCCATTAGTGGCACTGCGCCTGCTGGGCCGCCCAGCGCAGTTCAGGGCCAGGCTTGGGCTATGACGGATGTCCGGGGTGGAGTTGAGCGCGTCGTAAGGCGTGCCCGGCCGAAAGTCCTCGCTTGTCCTCGGTTCGATTGCTGCACCGTACCGTTAAGCCCAGGCTCATCATCATCGCGTTGAGCGCGTCAGCGTTCGCCATTACCGCGATGGCGGCTACCGGCGGGTTGTCCGCTAGTGCGGTTGCCGCACCGGTCGCCAGCACCGCGACCTTCGCCTCAGCGCGACTGGTCCATGCTGGCCCGCACAACAAGGCGAATCTCGTCGTGCCCACTAAGAAGCCGGCGAAGAAGAAGCACCACCATAAGAAGCACCACAAGCCGCTCAGGGACATGGCGCCCAAGCAGATCGCCTGGCACATCATGGGATGGTTCAGGTGGAAGGCCAAGTCACAGTTCAGGTACCTGAACAAGCTGTGGATGCGGGAAAGTAGCTGGAATAAGTACGCTACGAACCCCTGGTCTGGTGCTTACGGGATTCCGCAAGCCGTGCCTGGTAACAAGATGTCTTCCGTCGGATCGGACTGGCGTACCAACGCCGAGACCCAGATCCGCTGGGGCATGCGGTACATCAAGTCGGTCTATGGCTCCCCACTGGGGGCCTGGGACCACGAGGTAAACGACGGCTGGTACTGATCTAGCAAATGTCGCTCTAGTACCACGGGCGATCTAGTACCTCAGAAACGTCGCAGGTGCCCCGCCGCTCTCGCGGCGGGGCACCTGGTCCGTAGAGCGAGCCGGTCACGTTTGCGACGGGGCGTGCCAGTTGGCTGGCTCGACGCCGCCTGGGACGGCCGCGTCTGGGTCGTAGGGGGTTCTGGTGTAGATGAATGAGCCGATGTCCAGGGCCTGCGGCCGGCCGTCCGGGCCGGCGATTACCTTGAGCGGTTCGCCGGCCATGTAGCCGTCGAGTCCGCGCCAGTTGCCATCATCGGCCCGCTTGAAGCGCATGCCGTGGCCGCCGATGCCGTCCCTGGTCAGTTGGAGTTCGTCGCCGGACAGCCGCAGCGTATGCGGGGCGGGCCCCCAGAACCAGGCGCCCAGCACTTCGAGCAGCCCGTCCTTCACCTCAGCCGGGTGCCATTCGGCCGGCAGGTACGGCTCCTGATCAGCCAGGATCGTGAGCAGGTCGGAGCTGAGCGACTGGCCGAAGCCGGTGGTGGAATTGCTGGCCAGGAGCACGGTGTCCGCCCCCGGTGCGTCGGTGATCCGCAGCATGGCCACGAAGCCCGGCATTGAGCCGGAATGCCCGTAGTAGTGGATGCCGCTAGCGGAGTTCCACAGCTCGAGACCTAGCCCGTAGGCCCGGGTCCAGGCCTGGTCGGCTCCGTCGGAGACGACGATCGGCTCCCGCATCTCGGCCAGCGTGTCCTGGGCCAGGATTCCGGCGTCCTCACCGGCCAGGAAACGGGCGAAGCTAGCCAGGTCGGTCACCGTGGTCCAGAGCTGTCCGGCTGGCGCCATCGACTCCGCATCGTGCTCAGGTTCGTCGAGAAGCACGTCGGCATAGGGATGCACGGCGTAGCCGCGGGCGTAGGGCCGCTGCGGCCTGGTGGTGGTCCTGGTCATGTTCAGCGGCGCGAGCACATCCTCGGCGACTACCTCGTGCCAGGGCTTGCCGGACTTGGCGGCTACCATCGCGCCGAGCAGCGCGTAGCCGACATTGGAGTAGTGGAACCGCTGGCCGCGCCGGAATCGGACGGCGTCGCTGCCGAGCGAGGAGGCGGCGAGGTCGGTCAGCGGTCCGCCTGCGGTGCGCTCCCACCACGGGCCTGCCGTCTCGGCCCGCAGGCCGGCCGAATGCGAGAGCAACTGCCCGATCGTCATTTGCGCGACCGGCACCGAGCCGCCGATCTCGGTCAGCGACAGGTGGTCCTCGATTGGGTCTGACAGGCTGAGCTGGCCGGCGTCGCGCAGCCGCATCACCGTCACGGCGACAAAGGTCTTAGTAATAGAGCCCGCCCGGTACTGGGTGTTCGCATCGGGCGTCCGGCTGTCGGCGCGGCCCCGGCCCCCGGTCCAGACCAGCTCCCCGTCGCGGGCGAGGCCAGCGGCAACCGACGGCAGCCGCTCGGTCGCCTGATCGCGGGCAAGCCTTACGTCAAGCAGTCGTCGTGTTCGGTCCTCAATCATGGCGGCTACGCTACCGGGAGAAGATCGTGCGCCGAGCGACGAGATCGCGCGCCGAGCTGGCGAAAGGATGACCTTGCCATTCTCGCTCCCCGATAGCGATGTCACTGCGATCATTGACGCCCCGCCGACCCCGCTGATCGTGCCTTCCCCGGATGAGAAGTACCTGATCGTGGTCGGATACGAGGCCCACCCGCCGGTCTCGATGCTGGCCCGGCCGATCCTGCGGCTGGCCGGCCTGCGACTCGACCCGGCTCTGGGTGCCCGGCAGCGGACCAGGCGGTTCAGTTCGCTGTCGGTGCTGCGGATCAGCGATGGCTCGCTCCGGCCGCTTGCCTTGCCCGCCAGCGCGCAGGTGAGCCTCCCGGCCTGGGCGCCGGATGGGCACCGGTTCGCGTTCATGGTCGACGAGGCCGATGAGGCCGACGGGGTCGGCGTGTGGCTGGCCGACGCGAGCACCGACGAGGACCCAGTGCAGGTGCCCGGCTTGCGGGTAGTTGATGTGCTCAGCAGCGAGCCGCCGAGTACTGGCGCGACGATCAGCTGGACGAGGGACGGCCGCTGGCTGCTGGCGTTCGGCGCCGTTGAACGGTCGGTCTCCTCGGCCGGGCCAGCGTCGGCGGCGCCGATCGAGCCGAGGATCGATGAGTCAGTTGGCAAGAAGTCGCAGATGGCGACCTACCAGGATCTACTGCGAACCGCCGCCGACGAGGACACGTTCGAGGCCCTGGCGACCACCGTCCCGCTCCGCGTGGACCCGGCCACGGGAGAGAGCGAGCAGCTAGGGCCGCCCGGCCTCTACCAGTACGTCGAGGACTCCCCTGACGGCCAGTACCTGCTGGTGTACCGGCTGCAGCGGCCATTTTCCTTCCGGGTTCCCAATGGCCTGTTCGCCCGGCGGACCGAGGTCTGGACCGCCGCTGGCGATCCGGTACGTGTCATCGCCGACCTGCCGGTCAGCGACCAGGTGCCGATGATGGGCGTGCCGACCGGGCCTCGGCTCGCGACCTGGGACGAGCGCTCGCCGGCGAAGCTGATCTGGGTGGAGGCTCTCGACGGTGGCGATCCGGTCGCGCCGGCCGAGCACCGGGATGAGGTCAGGAGCCTCGCGGCGCCGTTCGAGGGCGAGCCAGAGGCGGCCTTCCGGCTTGCTCATCGCTGCCTCGGCTGGAGCAACATGGACACCGCGGACTCGATCATGCTGACCGAGCATGACCGGGACCGCCGTTGGCTGACGACCTGGCTCTGTGACCTGGGCGACACCAGCAAGAACCGGGTGCTGTTCGACCTGTCAGAAGACGAGGCCTACGCCGATCCCGGCGACCCGATGCTGGTGCTGAACCCAGACGGCAGCCGGACCGTCCGCCAGCACGGGGACGCCATCTACCTGCGCGGCGACGGCGCCACTCCCGACGGCGACCGGCCGTTCCTTGACCGCTACGACCTGGCTACCGGCGAGACGACCAGGCTGTTCCACAGCCGAGCCGACGGGTATGAGTCCGTGCTCTGCTTCATCGAGGGCCGAGCTGACCAGGTAGTGATCTGGCATCAGAGCCAGGCCGAGCCGCCGAACCTGTGGATCACCCCGACCGGCGACGACCCGGTGCTGGCCCAGGGGGACGACTCCACGGAGCCGCCCGCGCAGGCCCGGCAGCCGCTTACGTCCTGGGCCGATCCGCATCCGGCCCTGACCGGCATGGTCAAACGGCTGATGCTGACCGACCGGGGCGACGGGGTGCAGCTGTCAGGAATGCTGCACCTGCCGCCCGGCTATGACCCGGCCACAGACGGCCGGCTGCCGCTGGTGATCTGGGCTTATCCCAACGACTACGGCAGCGCCGACACGGCGGGCCAGGTCAGGCTCACCGCCAGCAGGTTCACTCGGCTGGTGGCGTCCGACCCGGCCTGGTTCGTGCTGCGCGGCTACGCCGTGCTGGCTAACGCCACGATGCCGGTAATCGGCGATCCAGAGACCAAGAACGACACCTACATCGAGCAGGTCTGCGCGGCCGCCGAGGCGCACGTGAAGGCGCTGGTGAGCGAGGGCATCGCCGACCCGGCTCGGGTGGCCGTGGCCGGGCACAGCTACGGGGCGTTCATGACCGCCAACCTGCTGGCGCACACGGACCTGTTCGCGGCCGGGATCGCCAGGAGCGGGGCCTACAACCGGACCCTGACCCCGTTCGGCTTCCAGAGCGAGCGGCGCAGCTTCTGGGAGGTGCCGCAGGTCTACGATCAGGTGTCGCCGTTCAGGTACGTGGACCAGATCAGCGCGCCGTTGCTGCTCATCCACGGCGAGAACGACGCCAACTCCGGCACCTTCCCCGTGCAGTCCGAGCGGCTATACCAGGCCATGCAGGGCACCGGTGGCACGGCCAGGCTGGTCGTCTTGCCGTTCGAGAGCCACGGGTACCTGGCCAGGGAATCGGTGCTGCACGTACTCGCTGAGCAGTTCGCCTGGCTGGACCGCTGGATGGGTGGCTCAGCTTGACCGGCCTGTGCCGCAAGGTCAAAAGCCACCGCAAAGCCGTTTCATATAGAAAGATTTGCGAAGCTTTTGACCTGGTTAACTGAGCATTTCGCCCCGGAACGGGGACCGGCGGCGCAGGTCATCCCTGAGCAGCCGGCCTAGCTTGCGGGTCTCCCGGCGGTTGATCAGGCCGCCGGCCACGGCGCCGGTAAGCAGCGGTGCGAGCGAGAACGCGCTCCGACCGGCTCGGGCGGCCAGGCGGCGCTGCAGTTGGCGGGCGATCGGCGAGCCGGCCGCCAGGACCAGACCGCCGGGCGCGAAGCCGACACCGCGCCGCTGCGCCCAGGCGCCGACGTAGGCGGTCATCCGCTCGATCACGTTGCCGGGTGCGCGCATGCCGTACACCTCGTGGAGTTCGGCCACGAGCTTGATCTCGATCCCGACTACCGACAGTGTCTCGGTCGCGATCTCGACTCCGGCCGCCGGCACGAACGGCAGCACCGCCCAGGCGCCGACCGCGACGCCGACGGTGGCCGAGGCCTTGGACGCGCCCTCGATGAGCGCGTCGGCGATCTGGTCGGGGGTCCGGCCCGGGTACTGTCCCCGGAGCGTGGCCAGATCCCTGACCGGCAGCTTGGGCGCCATGGTGAGCACCTGAGCGCTCAGCCACCGGCCGCCGGTGCTGAAGCCGCGACCGGTGACGTGAACTCCGCGCCGGGCGACGTTGTTGATCGCCATGCCGAGCCGGCGCAGGCTCCCTACCCGGTCGGGGTTCCTGGCCAGCCGCCGGGCGAATCGCCGTCGCCGCCACCGGCTGCGTTTGCCGCCGCTGGCCCGCTCGTCGGCGTCGACTAGCTCAACCGCCTCGGAGACCGTGTCGAGCGCGGCCTTGGTCACCTCGTCTGGCTCGGTGACCTCATCTGGTTCGTTGCCTGCCTGCTCCATATCTCTTCAGGTATCACATCTCGCGCCGGTCGGCTTCCCCACCTGGACCTGGTGGGAGAAATGCCGGTAATAAGACGGATAGTCAGGCATGGACCGGTCTCGCCGCCCCGATGCTGAGACACGCCCTTGGCTGTGGCACACTCCAAGCCATGACTGAG
>DASYAT010000107.1:0-14329 GCA_036501205.1 Streptosporangiaceae bacterium
CCTTCCTGGTCGCCTTTGACGGACAGCAGTCGCTGCCAGATACCGGAACGTTCTCCGGCGACCTGCGGCTGGCGTTTGGCCGGTGGGTCAAGGCGGTCTCAGGAACGAGTGCCGGTGTCATGCTGGTCGGCCTGATCGCCGAACTGCAGCAGGACCGGACCCTCGCCGCGGCGTGGCAGGACCAGGTGGTCGCACCGCTGCGGGCGCAGTTCTCGATGATGCTGGACCGGGCGATCAGGCGCGACGAGATCCCGGCCGATACCGACGCTGGCATCGTGCTCGACTTGGTCTTCGGCGCCTGCTATTACCGGCTGCTGCACGGTCACCGGCCGCTGAACGAGCAGTTCGTGAATCAGGTCGTCGACGTAGTCACTATTGGCGTTGGAGCCAAGCCCGAGTTAGCAGTCAACTCCGGCTAGGACAGACGCTGCAGGGACATACTGCCCTTGATGCCGTGGCTCGCATCGATAACCCCGGCCGACGGGCCAGGCAGCAAGATCACCGCGCCCGGCAGTTTGATCGCGCCGGAGGCCACTCCGGTACTGGCGTTCAGGTTGCTCACGCTCACCGTGGGAGTCGAGCAGTTCTTGCCGTGGCAGACCAGGGTCATCACGACCAGGCCGGAGCTAGTTCCTGCGATGTTGGTGTCGTTGTCCGACACCTTCTTGGACGACTGCAGCGCCAAAGTCGAGGCCTTGTAGGTGTTGATCATGAGGTGATTGCTGGAGACCAGCAGGTCCACCCGGCCGCCAGAAAGTGCGAGCGGCGCGCCAACCCCGGCGGTTAGCTTTCGTGCCTTGACCACGCCGGATGGCGTCACGTGATTGAGGAAGTTCGCCGATGCCTTGGTGCTGTTAGATTCGAAATACAGGCCAGAGGCGTTGGCGCTCATGTCGGCCGGATACGCAGCCTTTGAGATCACGCGGGCGGCCGAGCCCGACGTGGCGATCCGGCTGACCGTCGCGAACTCAAACCCGCTTTCGTCAGTGCCCCAGTCGGTCCACGACCAGACCGTACCTCCGACCGCCAGCAAGCCAGCCGAAGTAATCGGCGTGACCGGGCTCGAGAGCGTCCAGTGCTTGACCTTGCTCACCTTTGGCAGCAACCGATATTCGGTGACGGTCAGGCCGGTCTGGACGAATAGGTCAGTCTGGTTCGCGGCCACCGCCATTACCCGGCTGCTCGCGTGCACTTCCGCCTGAGGTTTGCTGTTTCCGGTGACCAGGTAGACGATCGACCCGCGGGAATAGTAGAGCGAGCCGTCCGGGCCCTCGTTGAACACATTCGCGAAGACATTGGTGGTGGTGCCGAGCGCGACCTTAGGTCCGGCGTGCAGCGCCGGGTGATGGGGACTGCGGGGAGCGGCCTGCGCACCCGACGACGCGACGACGAGGCCCGCGATCGCGATCCCCAGAGCCGGGACCACGGCCCCAGCCAGACGACCTCTTCGCAACATGGTCAAGGCAGACATCGGCGATTCCTCCCGGCCAGCACCCCGTGGTTGCGCTGATCATACAGAGATCGCATCGCTGCGGACAGTGGGCAGCGACGGACATCGGTCTCAGCTAAGGGGCGGCGAACTCAAACCGGAATAGTCAGCAACGTCCGGCCGTGCACGACCTCGACTTCGATCTTGGATAGGTTCAGCCGGTCGATCGAGGTACCGCCCTGGATAAGCAGGTGGGCCGGATGACCAGGAACGCCGTAACCAGCGGCCGGAACCAGCCAGCCCATCATCACCCGGCGCTCGCCGGTCCTCGACACGGCGACGAGTTCGCAATCCAGCGGTCCCCGCACCTTGGACAGGTTGAGCGTGACTTCAGTGCCCCAGGGCTTGGAGACCAGCCCGATCGTGCCAGCGATACCGGTCGACGGATTCGAGGCCGAGTGCCGCGACCCGGTGACTCGCAGAGCGGTCGGCGGCACGGCCTTAGGGGATGCGGCCGCCTGACCGGCCGCGACCCCGCCCGCCAGCAACACCACACTGGCCGCCAGCGCGATCAGCGCACGCTGTCTGGTTTGCTTGCGAGTCGTGGCCGCCCGGCGGCTGACCAGATCGGCGACCTTGGCCTGATCCGGGCCTTCATTTTCGACGGAGACGGGACTAAGCCCAGCGAACAGATCGGCCATTGCCGCGAAATCGGCGAGCTCGTTCGGACACGACGAGCACTGCGCCAGGTGAGCCTCAAAATCCTCGCGGTCTCTTGCTTCGAGCAGGCCAAGGGAATAGGCGGCCACATCGGTGTGCTCAACCATCACAGCGACACCCCCCGTTCGGCCAAGACAAGTCGAAGGGCGCGGAGCGCGTAATAAACCCGCGACTTAACTGTACCCACTGGAATCCCGAGTATTGCAGCTGCCTCGTTAACCGTGCGGTCGCTAAGGATCGTCTCGTTTAGCACCTGACGGTGGGATGTCGACAGAGCTCGCAAAGCATCAGTGACGATAACACTACGCAATACCTCGTCGGTCAGGTCGGTGACCGACGCCTTCTCCAGCTTGTCCTCCCCGGTCTCCGGAGGCCGCGCGTCTCTCCTGCGCTGCTCGTCAATCACGATACGCCGGGCAACTGTGGCTAGCCAGGGCATCAGCGACGGAGCGGACGGGTCGAGCCGGCCGCCTTGACGCCAGGCCCGCAGCATCGTCTCCTGCACGATGTCCTCGGCGTGCTGACGATCTCCGGCGGTCAGCCGCAGCACGAAGGCAATCAATGGCGCCCAGTACTGACGGTACAGATCGGTGACCAGACGATCTTCGCTGACCTGATTCGGCCGGAAGGCAGCGCCAGGCAAGTGCGGACGGCGTTTCTCCGTTCCCCGCCCAGGTGCGGGAATCGTCATCGAAAAGCTCCCGTCCGCAGACCCGTTATCGGGTTCGGCTGCTCGGATCGTATCGTGACGGCGGATGCCGTGGGCGGAACGGGACATCCAGCGACAGTGCTGGTCAGAGCTCCCAGGGAACTCCCAGGAAAAATACTTCGCTCGCGCTGAACCCTGCGCTTCGACGGCTGCGTACCCCTGTCCGAAATCCCGGGCCTGGGGGAGGAAAGCTGGCGGCGAGCCACGAGCCGTCAACAACACAGGGAGTTGCCCGATCATGAGTCACATCCAGTCAACCAGCAAGCGCGTATGGACCAAGGCTGCTATCGGATTCGGATCAATCGGCCTGGCCGCCGCAGCGTTGTCCATCGGCTTGACATCAGCTGGCGCCGCGCCGACGGCACCCGCCAAGCACGACGACTCATTCTCATTCAAGCTCGTACCATCACCCGGCATCAAAGCTTGCCTGCCGCACGCGGGCGGCAACGCCAAGATCACCACCGGCAAGCTCAACGACACGATGACTGTGTCGGTCCATGGCATGCCGCCGAACTCTGGCTTTGACCTGTTCGTGATCCAGCTGCCCAACAAGCCTTTCGGCCTCTCCTGGTACCAGAGCGATGTCCAGACCGGCAAGAACGGCGTGGGCTCGGCCACGGTGAAGGGCATCTTCGACTCCGAGACCTTCACGGTGTCGCCTGGCGGCACGACCACGGTGCCGACCGGCGCCACGATCCCGCCGCAGCACCAGTTCCACCTGGGCCTGTGGTTCAACAACCCGAGGACCCCGTTCAATCTCGGCTGCGAGGTTGGTGCACCCTCTCCGATCGTTACTCCATTCAACGGCGAGCAGCACGCCGGGGTTCAGGCCCTGAACACCGCGAACTTCCCGGTCAACAAGGGCCCGCTTTCCAAGGTCCACCGCTGATAACTAACCGGTAGGGCTCCGATCCGACAACGGTGCCTTACCAGCGAACATCGGTTGCCCGCCGGGACGTTTGCGCCCCGGCGGGCAACTACGTACCTCTGGGCGAGTCCGGCCCAGAGCATGAGGGCCGGCCGCAGACGGGGGCAGCGGCCGGCCCTAGCTTGCCAGGGCGGTTTACCAGGGACCGGCCGCGGCAAGGGGTGAACCACCTACGTAGCCGCATCTCATATACCACCGGGGGGTATGCTGCGAGGTATGACGCTGACGGCCGCAACGCAGCTGGCCCTGACCCAGGTGGCCATTGCCCAGCTTGACCAGCACGCCCAGGCGGTCAGCGGGGGGACCGTGCTCAGCAATGTCGGCTCGTCGCTGCGCGAGGCGTTCTTCATGTTCTGGGACACGCTCTGGGCGCTGATCGGCGGCTTCGCACTGTCCGGCGCGGTACAGGCGTTCGTGCCGAGGGAGGCGCTGAGAGCGAAGCTCGGCAACCACCGGCCCGCAGCGGTCGCCAGGGCATCGGTCGTCGGCGCACTCTCCTCGTCCTGCTCCTATGCCGCCTCGGCCATGGCCAAGTCGCTCTTCGCTAAGGGCGCCGACTTCGTGACGTCGATGATCTTCATGTTCGCGTCGACCAACCTGGTGGTCGAGCTCGGCGTCGTTCTGGTCGTGCTGATCGGCTGGGAGTTCGTCGCCGCCGAATACGTCGGCGGGATCATCATGATCGCACTGCTCGCGCTGCTCGGCGGCCTGTTCCTTTCGGGCCGGGCGGTCAGCACCGCGCGGGCCAAACTCGACGCCGAGCACGACCAGGGCACCGGCCACGTACACCGAACCGGTCACGAGCAGGGCGCGCCAGCCGACCACACTTCTCATGACCACAGTTCTCATGACCACAGGGCTGACGATCATGGGGCTGGGGACCCGGGGACTGACGACCGTGGGGCTCATGACCATGAGGCACACGGGAGTCGCGAGGAGCCAGGACAGCCGTGGCGGCGGGCGATCCGAACCAGGGCCGGCTGGGCCGACGCCGCGACCTACACGATCGCGGACCTGACCATGCTCCGGCGGGAGATGATCATCGGCTTCGGCGTCGCGGGCTTCATCGCGGTTCTGGTCCCTGACGCGTTCTGGCACGCGTTTTTCATCTCCGGACACGGGATCTGGACCAGTATCGAGAATGCGATCGTGGGCCCGTTCATCGCGCTGATCAGTTTCGTCTGCTCGATCGGGAACGTCCCGCTGGCCGCCGCCCTGTGGAAAGGCGGCATCAGCTTCGGCGGCGTGGTCAGCTTCATCTTCGCCGACCTGATCGCTCTGCCGCTCGTGCTGATCTACCGGAAGTTCTATGGGACCCGCTTGGCGCTGCGCATGCTCGCGGTCTTCTGGACCGTCATGGCCGCCGCCGGCCTGATCACCGAGCTGATCTTCAGCGGGGCTGGCCTGATCCCGACCCGCCGCCCGATCCAGATCGTGCCCGAGCACCTAACCTGGAACTACACCACGATCCTCAACATCATCTTCGGCGTGATCTTCGCTGTCCTTTACTTCCTGTACCGGAACCGAAGCAAGTTCGGCGGCGGCGACGGCTATGCGATCGACCCAGTCTGCGGCATGCAGGTAGAGAAGTCCGCCGCCCCGCGCCAGCTCAGCATCGAGGGCCAGAACTACTGGTTCTGCTCGGACCGCTGCTGCGACCGCTTCGGCGCCACCCCAACCCGCTTCGCGTCCGCCTCCCGTAACCAGTAGCGGGCGTAGCGCGGATGGCACGCCGCAAGCCGACACATGTCATCCGCTGGACGCCACTTCTCATCGGTTAGACGCCACTTCTCATCAGTTGCGGCGTCTTCTCACTGGTTAGACCGAACATTTATCCGGTATACGGCATTTGTAACCCCCGTAATCATAGGGAAGTCATCGCAACCAGTGAGAAGACGCTTCTAACCGATGAGAAGTGGGCTGGCGGACCCGTCGCAAGCCCGGCGAAACGCCCATCGGGTCGAGTCAGCGCGCATCCGACCCGCCCGGCCGCCACACCGGCCGGCCCGCTGCCGCTGCATCGGCCGACCCAACTGGCTGCATCACCTCTGCGCAACGTGGACCGTGTCACATCCCCAGACTGACCAGGCCGGGGCACAGAAGCGGCAGGTCAACGACGCGCCATTTCGGCGGCAATGGGTCAGCGCCGCCGTGCGACGGACTGAGGACGCCGATGCGGGAGCCGCGGATCACCACCGCCGCGCGACCGCGCCGAGGTCGGCCGATCGAGCGCAGCACGGCCGATCGAGCGCAGCACGGCCTGGCCGACTGACCTGCTAGCCGCGGATTGCGTTGATCAAGTTGATTACTGCCAGCACGGCCATCGCGGCCGCGCCGATCAGCGTGATCGTCCGGGCCGGGATCAGCCTGAGCAGGCCCCGGCCGCCCGCCAGCGCCAGGGCGGCCACTCCGATCAGCGCCAGCCACGATCCAACTCCGACCGCGAGCGGGTCATGGTACTTGGCGGCCAGGTTCACGATCAGGATCTGGGTCAGGTCGCCGAACTCGGCGATGAAGATCACCACGAAGCTGGTGACGGCGACCCGCAGGAACGTCGGCGGCGTCTCCTGGTCTTCCTTGACGGCCTCGTCGGCGTCCTTGCGGCCGCGGATCAGCACGACCGCGCCAAGTCCGAACAGCACGGCAACGATGATCGAGAGCACCCGGTGCGGCAGAAGTGTAAGCAGGCTTCCGGCGATGAGGGCGAGCAGGACATGCACGGCGAACGCGGCCGCGACGCCAGTGAACACGTAGCCCGCCCGGTACTTGCTGCCGAGCAACAGGCTGGCCAGCGCCGTCTTGTCGGGCAGTTCCGCGGGGAACACTAGGGCGAAGGTAGTGGCGGCCACCGCGAAGTTCACTTAGGCGAGCTTGCCCTATCGACCGCGTCAGCGGCAAACGCAGCGCGGCCGCAAGGCCCCTGGACCGGCCCGGATGGTGGGCTGGCCTCGGGAGACTGGGCCCGGGCGGACGCAAATCTTTCTCCCTCCAAAAATCTTTTCATGCGATGTCGATCTGGGAGGCTGGCGTTCGACGCATGGGCGAGAAAGCCGAAGCTGCGGTGGTCACTGACCGCCGCCGGACATCAGGAGATGCGATGCGATTCCTCGGATACACCCTGGGCGACCCGAACACCGAGTTCCCGCCGGCGGACCCGGCGATGTACGAGAAGATGGGCGCCTTCGTGGCCGAGGCCACCCAGGCCGGCGTGCTGCTGGCGACCGGCGGCGTGCGGCCGCCCGCGGAGGCCACCAAGGTCAAGTACGCCGATGGCGAGTTCACCGTGCTTGACGGTCCGTTCTCCGAGGCCAAGGAACTGATCGGGGGCTGGGCGCTGATGGAGGTGCGGGACAAGGCCGAGGTGATCGAGTGGACCAAGCGGTTCCTCACGATCGCCGGCGGGGGCGAGACGACCCTGCGCGAAGTCGAGGGCGGCTGACCTGGCCAGGCCATGATCGGGCTGGCGTACGCGGCCCGGCAGCGATCTCACCAGACGCTGCCGGGCCGCTTCGCTTTTGCCCCTAGGGTGGCGCTGTGGGGGACTCATCGCAGGCGCGGCAAGCGATTGAGACCGTCATCCGGCTGGAGTCGGCTCGGCTGATCGCCGGACTGGCCCGGTATGCGGGCGGCGATCTCGACCTCGCCGAGGAGCTCGCTCAGGACTCGGTCGTGGCGGCCCTCGAACAGTGGCCGCGCAGTGGCGTTCCGATCAACCCCGGCGCCTGGCTGATGACGGTGGCTAAGCGGAGGGCGGTCGACCAGTTCCGCCGGAATCGGGAGCTGGAGCGTAAGTACGCCGAGATCGGGCGGGTGCTTGAGGCCGACGAGGCCGCGGACGACGGCACGGCCGGGTTCGACCGGGCCATCTCCGAGGAGATCGAAGATGACCTGCTGCGGCTGATCTTCACCGCGTGCCATCCGCTGCTGCCAGTTCAGGCCAGGGTCGCGCTCACGCTGCGGCTGCTCGGCGGCCTGACCACGGCCGAGATCGCTCGCGCCTACCTGGTGCCCGAGCCGACGATCGCCCAGCGCATCGTCCGGGCCAAGAAGACGCTGTCCAGCGCGCACGTCCCGTTCGAGACCCCGGACCGCGTGCAGCGGCCGGCCCGGCTGGCCTCGGTGCTCGAAGTCATCTACCTGGTCTACAACGAGGGCTACTCGGCGACGGCCGGCGACGACTGGACCCGCCCAGGGCTCTGTCACGAAGCGCTGCGGCTCGGGCGGCTGCTGGCCCAGCTCGCGCCGGACGAGCCCGAGGCGCACGGACTGGCCGCGCTGATGGAGATTCAGTCATCGCGGCTGGCGGCCCGCGCCGGGCCGAAAGGCGAGCCGATCCTGCTGCTTGACCAGGACCGGTCGCGCTGGGACCAGTTGCTGATCGGGCGTGGCCAGGCCGCCCTGGCCCGGGCAGTCGACCTCGGCGGTGAACGCGGTCCTTACGTGCTGCAGGCCTCGATCGCCGCCTGCCACGCGCGGGCCTACCGGGCCGAGCAGACCGACTGGGCTCGGATCACCGAGCTGTACGGGGTGCTGGCCGAGGTCATGCCGTCACCGATCGTCGAGCTTAACCGGGCGGTGGCGGTGGGGATGGCGTTCGGGCCCGGGGCGGGACTGGCTCTGGTCGACCAGCTGGCGGCCGAGCCGTCGTTGCGCGGATACCACCTGCTGCCGAGCGTGCGCGGCGACCTGCTGATGAAGCTCGGGCGCGCCGCCGAGGCGGAGGCCGAGTTCCGGCGGGCAAGCGACCTGACTAGCAATGCCAGAGAGCGGGAGCTGACCGAGCGGCGGGCCCAGGAGGCGGGCGGCTCGGCCGAATCTTGACCGTAAGTTTGCAGGTCAGCCGATTGATTAATTCGAAAATGTGTTCTACTGAATCTATGAGAGAGGTGGTCCGCCCGGACTGGTGGTCGTTTCCGCTGCAGTGTCCTGCCGGTCATCAGTGGGGGCCAGGTCGGGTGATCGTGAGTTGGTCGCCGTGCGACTGCCCGGGAGCGCTGAGCCATCCTGGCAAAGGACATCAGTGCGTGCGCTGCGGCACCCGAGGCTGCACGGCCGCCTGGTATACGCCCAAGCACGGCTGGCCGTCTACCAGGTCTGACTAACGGGTCTGGCTAACAGGCGATCGGCTGGCCTGTCAGACTACCGACCATGCAGACGCTGGTCGCCGATCATCCGCTCATCGCTCATAAGCTCACCACGCTCCGCGATGTCCGCACCGAGACCCCCGTATTCCGCAGCCTGACCGACGAACTCGTCACGCTGCTCGCCTACGAGGCCACCAGGGACATCAAGGTCGAGCAGGTCACCGTGCACACGCCGGTCGCCTCGGCTCAGGGCGTCAAGCTGTCCAGGCCGACCCCGCTGGTGATCCCGGTGCTGCGGGCCGGCATCGGCATGCTCGACGGCATGACCAGAATCCTGCCCAAGGCCGACGTCGGTTTCGTCGGGCTGGCCAGGGACGAGGAGACACTGGTCGCCTCCACCTACGCGACCAGGCTGCCCGCGGACCTCACCGGGCGCGACACCTTCGTGCTGGACCCGATGCTGGCGACCGGCGGAACGCTGCAGACCGTGTTCGGCATGCTCGCCTCGCGCGGAGCGGCGTCGCTGACGGCGATCTGCCTGCTGGCGGCCCCTGAGGGGATCGCGCGGGTGCACGAGGCGTTCGGTGACGACTTCCCGATCCCGGTCAAGGTGGTCACGGCCGGGCTGGACGAGCGGCTGAACGAGCGCGGCTACATCGTGCCTGGCCTGGGCGACGCCGGCGACCGGCTCTTCGGGGCGATCTAGACCCGGCGTCGCCCGGCCTCCCGGCTCCCGGCCGTCGCCGTAACCGGCATTTAGCCTGGTCGAAACCTGCCTCGGGTAGCTTGGCATTGGCCAGAACGGCTTACGGGGCTTGCGTGGCTTACGGACCTACGGGGCTTGCGGGCGACCACGAGGGACGGCTAATGACCAGGCGCAGGAAGATCGCGCTGATCGCGCACGACAATAAGAAGGCCGATCTGATCGACTGGGCCAGGTACAACGGGCCGCTGCTCAAGTCGCACGATCTGATCGGCACCGGAACGACCGGCCAGCGAATTGAGGATGAGCTTGGCCTGCCCGTTGCCAGGGTGCTGAGCGGACCGCTCGGCGGCGACCAGCAGATCGGCGCGAAGATCGCCGAGGGCGAGGTGGATCTGCTGATCTTCTTCTGGGATCCGCTGGAGCCGCAGCCGCACGACCCGGACGTCAAGGCATTGCTGCGGCTGGCCGTGGTGTGGAACGTCCCAGTGGCATGCAACCGGTCGAGCGCGGACTTCCTGATCTCATCGCCGCTTCTGACGACAGGCTATGACCCGATCCAACCCGACTACGCGGTCGCCACGCTGAACTGATCGATGATCTCGTCGGCGGCCCAGCGGGCGACGCCGGCTGGATACGGAGCGGGCAGCCCCAGGACGATCTGGCTGAAGCCCGCGTCGGCGGCTTCGGCGATCGCGTCCCTGACGCGGCCGGGGTGGTCATAGGAGACCGGCAGGTAAATAGACCGGGTGATCGCGGCCGGATCACGGCCGATCTCGGCGCAGAACCGGTCGAGCAAGGCGCTCCGGCTGATCGCGTCATCGATGTCGCCGCCGGGGATGTTCCACTGGTCGGCCTGTTCGGCCACCACGCGCAGCGTCGCGGCGGAGCGCCCGCCGATCATGATCGGCGGATACGGCCGCTGGACCGGCTTCGGGTTGCAGAACGCCCCGGTGAGCTGGACGTAGCTGCCGTCGAAGTCAAACGGCTCGGCTTCAGTCCACAGCCGCCGGATGACCGTGCACGCCTCGGCAAGGCTGCCGACCGAGTGGGCGAAATCGTGGTACGGCAGGCCGTTCGCCTCGTACTCGCGCCTGGCGATCGGATGACTCGGCCGCGAGCCGGCGCCGATGCCGAAATCAAGCCGGCCGCCCGAGACGACGTCGACCGTGGCGGCGATCTTGGCCAGCATCGCGGGCGGCCGGAACCGGTTGCTGGTCACCAGCAGCCCGAGGCGCAGTCGCTGGGTCTGGGCGGCGAGTGCTGACAGCAAAGTCCAGCCCTCGAAGATCGGGCCGTTCGGATCGCCGGCGATCGGCAGCAGATGGTCGAACAGCCAGGCGTGCTCGATCTGAGGAATCGCGTCGGCCTCCTGCCAGACTCGCTGCAGGTCGCTGTAGCTGACCTGCTGCGGGGCCGTGGCGATCCCGAAACGCGGACTGGTCGGGCTGGTCGGGTTCGACATGGGCGCTTGTCCTTCCACTCCGAAAGCTCTGGCATGATGTAACCGGAACGCCGCTCCGTTCAATCTAGTCTCAACATACGGAACGTTGCTCCGGTTCGCAAGCCAGGAGGCGATCGAAGGGAGGTAACGCGGTGACTGCGCCCACGCCCACGCCCACGCCCACGCCCACGCGAAAGCGTGCCGATGCCCGCCGCAATGAGCAAGCACTGCTCGACGCCGCCGCGGCCGTATTCGTCACCTCAGGCGTCGAGGCGCCGGTGCGCGACATCGCGGCGCGGGCCGGAGTCGGGATGGGCACGATCTACCGCCACTTCCCGACCCGGGCTGACCTGATCATCGCCGTCTACCAGCATCAGGTCGAAGCCTGCGCCGCGGCCGGCCCCGCCCTGCTGGCGAGCGAGGCGAGCGAGGCCAGCGGCGGCTCACCGCACGCCGCGCTGACGAGCTGGATCGACCTCTTCGTCGACTTCCTGGTCACCAAGCATGGGCTAGCCGGGGCGCTGCAGTCCGACAAGGCCCGCTTCGAGACCCTGCACGCCTACTTCCTGCAGCGCCTGGTCCCGGTGTGCGCCGATCTGCTTCGCGCCGCCGCCGAGGCCGGCGAGATCGGCACGGACGTGGACGCCTACGGATTCCTGCGCGCCGTCGGCAGCCTCTGCGTCGGCGTAGGCGGCGAGGACGGCGACTCGCGCTACGACGCGCGCCGCATGGTCGCGCTGCTGGTGGCCGGACTGCGCCAGTCGCCCCCAGACCCAGGCCCTAAGCCGTAGCTGAAGCCCTAGCCCTAGCCCTAGATGCCGACCGGATGCCAGACCGTCTTGGTCTCGAGGAAGGCCAGCATCCGGCGCGGCGTCGGTACCTGACCCCAGTCCTCCTCCGCCCAGAACACTCGTTTCACGTTCGCCGCCGCCAACCGCTCAAGCTCGGCCCGGCTGTCCGTCGCCGCCCCGGTCAGGTCGATCGCGTTCACATCGAAATGCCCGGCCAGGACCTGCGCCAATTCCGCCAGCCTCCCGGTCAGCACGTTGACCACGCCGCCCGGCACGTCCGAGGTCGCGAGCACCTCGGAGAGCGTGATCGCGGGCAGTGGCCGCTCCTCGCTAGCGACGACCACGACCGTGTTGCCGGTCGCGATAACCGGCGCCACGACGCCGACTAGCCCGAGCAAGCTCGACTCGGCCGGTGCCAGCACAGCCACGACTCCGGTCGGCTCAGGCACGCTGAAGTTGAAATAGGGCCCCGCGACCGGGTTGGCCGACCCCACGACCTGCGCGACCTTGTCCGTCCAGCCCGCATACCAGACCCATCGATCAATCGCATCAGCGACCGCCTGCCGGGCAGCTGTTTGAGAAACATTTTCAGCTTGAAAGATTTGCGCGGCGAATTGATCGATCCTTTCCTCAATCATCTCCGCGACTCTGTAAAGCACCTGCCCCCGGTTGTAAGCCGTAGCGCCACTCCACTTACCAACAGCTCCCCTGGCCGCCACGACCGCATCCCGCGCATCTTTCCTAGACGCCCAAGCAGCATTGGCCAGGAGCTCTCCGGTCTTGGCCGCATGCACCGGGTAAGACCGCCCAGACTCCGACCGAGGAAAAGCCCCACCGAGGTAAAGCTTGTAAGTCTTCCGAACCTCGAGTCGTCCGCCCCCATGACCGGCTGCCAACGGCTTCTTCCCCGACTTGGGCTTAGCTTTTTCAGACATCGAGATACGCACCGAGCCCGTGCCGACCACCTTCACGCCCGTAACCCGATTCCCGATAACCCCCAAAAGGACTAGCCGGATCAAACCGGTTATACGTATTAGCCCACACAACACCGGCTCTCATCTTCTGCGCCATCCACAAGATCCGGCTCCCCTTCTCCGTCCACACCCCCGCCGACAACCCGTAAGGCGTGTTATTCGCCTTGGTCACGGCCTCCTCGGGCGTGCGGAACGTCAGCACCGACAGCACCGGCCCGAAGATCTCCTCGCGCGCGATCCGATGGGACTGACTGACCCCGGTGAACACCGTCGGCGCGAACCAGTAACCGCGGCTGGGCAGTTCGCACGGCGGCGACCAGCGCTGCGCCCCCTCGGCCTCACCGGCGGCGGACAACTCGGTGATCTTGTCGAGCTGCTGGCGCGAGTTGATCGCCCCGATGTCGGTGTTCTTATCCAGCGGGTCGCCGAGCCGGAGCGTGGTGAGCCGGCGCTGGAGCCGTTCGACCACGTGCTCGGCCACAGACTCCTGCACGAGCAGCCGCGAGCCGGCACAGCAGACGTGCCCCTGGTTGAAGAAGATCCCGTTGACGATCCCCTCGATCGCCTGGTCAATCGGCGCGTCGTCGAACACGACGTTCGCCGCCTTGCCGCCAAGCTCAAGCGTCAGCTTCTTGCCGGTACCCGCCAGGGCCTGGCTGATCGCGATGCCCACTTCGGTCGAGCCGGTGAACGCGACCTTGTCGATCCCGGGGTGGCCGACGAGCGCGGCGCCGGTCTCGCCCGCGCCGGTCAGGACGTTCACGACGCCGGCCGGAAGCTCGGCCTGCTGGCAGACCTGCGCCAGCAGCAACGCGCTCAGCGGCGTGGTCTCGGCCGGCTTGAGCACGCAGGTGTTGCCCGCCGCAAGGGCCGGCGCCAGCTTCCAGGCCGCCATCAGCAGCGGGAAGTTCCACGGGATCACCTGGCCGGCCACCCCGAGCGAGCGTGGCGCCGGGCCGAACCCCGCGTAGCCGAGCTTGTCGGCCCAGCCTGCGTAGTAGAAGAAGTGCGCGGCGGCCAGCGGGACGTCGACGTCCCTGGTTTCCTTGATCGGCTTGCCGTTATCGATCGACTCAAGCACGGCGAACTCACGGGCCCGCTCCTGCAGGATCCGCGCGATCCGGTACAGGTACTTAGCCCGCTCCGAGCCCGGCATCGGGCCCCAGACCTGCTCAAAGGCAGTCCTCGCGGCCGCGACCGCCCGGTCCACGTCGGCCGCCCCGGCCTCGGCGACCTGAGTCAGCGGCTCTTCGGTCGCCGGGTTGACGGTAGCGAACGTACGGGCGCTTTCGGCCGGACCGAACTCGCCGTCCACGAACAACCCGTATTCGGGCGCGATCGAGACGATCTCGCGCGACTCCGGCGCCGGGGCATAGTGCCAGTCGAGCCCAGCCGACTCGTCCGCCAGTGTGGCGACTGGCGCCGCGCCCTCAGAACCTTTGTTCGCCAAGCCAGCCTCCCCGCGACGCCCGCCTCCGGGCGAAGTCAGCCCTCATTGTCGCACGTGGATCGAGACGTCCAACTTAGTCCTGGCTCGGGCTTACTGT
>DASYAT010000108.1:0-10562 GCA_036501205.1 Streptosporangiaceae bacterium
GCGCGGCCGGCTGGCAATGCTCGGGCCTGCCTTTGTCGCCGCGGTCGCCTACGTCGACCCGGGTAACTTCGCGACCAATTTCTCGGCGGGCGCGGCCACCGGCTACGCCCTGGCGTGGGCCATCGTCGCCGCGAACCTGATCGCCATGCTGGTGCAGTACCTATCGGCGAAGGTCGGCGTCGCGACCGGCAAGGACCTGCCAGAACTGTGCCGCCGCAACCTGCCCCGCCCGGTGTCACTGGGCCTGTGGGTACAGGCCGAGCTGATCGCGATGGCTACCGACCTGGCCGAGTTCGTCGGCGCGGCCGTCGGCCTCAACCTGCTGTTCGGGATGCCGCTGCTGCCGGCCGGGCTCGTCACCGCGGTCATGGCGTTCGGGATCCTGGCTCTGGAGCAGCGCGGCTACCGCCGGTTTGAGCTGGCTATCGCCGCGCTGCTCGGCATCGTCTTGTTCGGCTTCCTCTATGACCTGGCCGCGGTCGGAGCGCAGCCCGCCGGGATCGCGGCCGGCCTGGTGCCTAGCCTGGCCGGGTCGGGCAGCCTGCTGCTGGTCACCGGAATCGTCGGGGCGACGGTCATGCCGCACGTGGTCTACCTGCACTCCGCCCTGACCAAGACCAGGGTCGCCGGTGTTTGCCAGCCAGGCGACGACGCCGAGCGCCGCCAGCTCCTGCGCTTGGCGAAGATTGACGTCCTGATCGCGCTCGGCTCCGCTGGCGCGATCAACCTGGCCATGCTGTTCGTCGCCGCCGCGCTGTTCCACCGAGCCGGGGCGCCGGGCGCGGACTCGATCCAGGCCGCGCACGCCGGCATCGGCCGGCTGGTCGGCGGCGGCGCCGCGCTGGCTTTCGCGGTCGCGCTGCTCGCCTCCGGCCTGTCCTCGTCCAGCGTGGGCACCTACGCGGGCCAAGTCGTCATGCAGGGCTTCATCGGCCGCCGGATTCCGTTGCTGATCCGGCGGGGGCTGACCATGCTGCCCGCGCTCGTAGTGCTCGGGCTCGGACTGCCGGTCACCCAGAGCCTGGTGATCTCGCAGGTCGTGCTCTCCTTCGGCCTGCCGTTCGCCCTGGTGCCGCTGGTGCTGATGACCAGGCGCGCCGACATCATGGGCCCGCTGGTCAACCGGGGCTTCATCACCATCGCCGCCGGCGCCGCGGTCGGCCTGATCATCGCTCTCAACGTGTACCTGCTGAGCTCGGTCTAGCTGGCTCGCCTCTGGCTACGTGGAGAAAACCCCGCGCAAATCTTTCTTCTATATAGAAAGAATTTGCGGTGGTTTGGTTCGCCTTTAGTGAGGCTGCGTCGTATCGGACGCCAGTGGCTGGCAACCGGGAATGGGCCCAGCGCGTCCAATCTATATGCGGACCACTCCGGAGCAACTGAGGCGCCAGCTCGCCATGATGCTCGTCTGGGCCGCCCTTTTTTGGATTACGGCGACGGTCATTGTGGTGGAACTGCACGGTACGGTCCAGTCGGTTCGGCAGGACACGGCGCCCGCGTATCTCGACGTGATCAAGGCACACGCGGCCTTGTCCGACGCCGATCGGGCGGCGTGGCTGAGCTTCAGGTCGGGGGAAGCCGAGTTCACCGGGCCAGGGGTCGCGTTTCAGGACGACATCACTAATGCCAGCCAGGAATTCCAGCGGCTGGCCGCGTTGTCGGGCGGGCCCCAGCTCCAGACGGCCAGCGGGCAACTGGTGAATTACCAGGCACTGGTCGAGCAGGCCGATGCTGCCTACCGGGCGGACACCGTTCTGGAAACGACGACCAGCAAGCACGAATTGGGGTACGCCTACCTGACTTACTCGTCGCAGTCGATGCGCGGGCCGGGCGGTTTGCTGTCTTCCATCGGCGACTTGGGTGCCGTGGACCGGCGGGCCGTCGCCGGGCCGCTGGCCTCGGTGTGGGCAGCTCCCGGCCTGATGCTCGTGTTCGAACTGGCTGGCTTTCTCGTGCTGCGGAGCATCCTGCTGAATCAGCGGTACCTGAAGCGGAAGTTCCGTCGCCGGCACAGCCCGCCGCTGATGCTGGCCGTCACGCTGGTGTGCGGCCTGATGGCCTGGGGAGCGCTGGTGATCCTGCCAGCCGAGGGGTCGTTTCACGCCGCCGGGGGTACCGCGCTGCCGAAGCTCGTCGGAGTCTGGCAAAACCAGATCTCGGTCGTGGACGCACAGGCGGCTAAGCTGCGCGCGCAGCCTTCCGGCGGGCTATCCGGCGGCCTGTCGGTCACCGCTACGCAGCCAGCGGGCGGTGCGCTCGATGCCGATCTGGCCGCGGCGGCGAACACCGGCGGCCTGCCGGTCGGCATCCCCGCCCTGGCGGTCATGATCGCGGCCCTCACCTGGCTGGGGATCAAGCCTCGCCTGGACGAATACCGGGAGTAGCCGTGACCTGGATGAAACGCCGCGCCGCACCCGTGCTGGGCGTATTCGTGCTGATCTTCGCTCTCGGGCTGGCCGGCTGCGGTCATCAGCCGGGCGGTGAAACGGTCGTCACGGTGCTCGGCCCCTGGACCGGCTCCGAGCGGGCCGGCTTCCTGGCGATGATGCGCGGCTTCGAGCGAAACACCGGAATTCAGGTGGACTACACAGGCACCCGCGACGCCGATGCCGTGCTCGCCAGTGACCTGAAGAACGGCGATCTCCCCGACCTGGCGATCCTGGCCACCCGCGGTGAGCTGAGTCAGCTCGCCGCTGCGGGAAGCCTTGTGCCCCTCGGCGGGGCGCTTGACCTGAAGACCATGGCCAGGCAATACGGACCTGGCTGGCTGCGGCTGATGCAGGCAACTGGACCGGCCGGCCAGCGGCACTACTACGCGGTCATCATCAAGGCGACGCTGAAGAGCCTGATCTGGTACGACCCCGCGTCCTTCCCGGCGACCGACCTGCGCCCGCTGAGCTCGCCGGCCCTGACCTGGGCCAAGCTCGAGAGCCTGACGAACAGCCTCAGCGCGGCGGGCAAGACGCCGTGGTGCGCGGGAATGGCGGACGGCTCCAGATCCGGCTGGCCAGGGACGGACTGGATCGAGGACATTGTGCTCCACCAGTCAGGCCCGGCGGTTTACGACCGGTGGGCGGCGGGAGCGCTGCCGTGGACGTCGGCTCCGATCGTGCGGGCCTGGCGGATGTTCGGTCGGGTAGCGGCGTCCGCTGGTGCCGTGCACGGGGGCACGGAAGCTGAACTCGCGACTAGTTGCGGCGTGGCGGCCCGGCCGATGTTCGAGTATCCGCCGGGGTGTTACCTCGATCATGAGGGTTCGTTCATCGTCGGGTTTTACCCAGCGGACTTGCCGAACGCTCCCGAAACCGCGTACGGTCGGCCTGCTCGTCCCCGGCCGGGCGCTGATTTCCGGTTCATTTCCTTCCCGCCGATCACGGCCGCCGGCCGGGGCGCCGATGAGGTCTCGGCCGACTTGGCCGGGATGTTCCATGACACGCCCGCGGCTCGCAAGCTCGTTGCCTACCTGACGACCCCGCAGGCTCAGCGGGCCTGGATCAGCCGTCCAGGCAGCGGCGCGCTGACGGTGAATCAGCAGGTGCCGCTCAGTGCTTACCCGGATGGCGGGTCGCGCGCGCTCGCGAAGATCCTCATCCACGCGACGAGCATCCATTTCGACGCGTCTAATTCCATGCCGCAGATCATGGAGGACGCCTTCGACAACGCCGTCCTGCAGTACCTCGATAACCCGGCGCGGCTAGGCGTCATCCTCCGCGGCCTTGACCAGATACGGCTGGCGGCCTACCGGCACCCTGGCTAACAGAGCCTTGTCTGCTGGCGACGGCCTGAGTTGGCGTGCCGGCGGACTCCGTCGGCCGGGCCTGGGGCGCGCATCTGGCGCTGGCGAACCATGCACGCGCAGGTGCGAGCCTGGCGTCAGCTCTGGGAGCCAGGATGGTAGTCATCTCAGGTCACATCATTAACCCGAGTGCCCGCTGGCCACACTCGTCCCAAGCTAGCCTGCCATGATCATCTTTCGGAAACGGATGAATATGCAGTTTCATCCGGGTTTTCGAGGATGAATATGCGCATTCATCCGGCCGGCCCACGATGATCATGACGGCGAACTGTGACTAGTGGTGTTATTAGTGACTGTGTGACTTGAGTGACTCGCCGCCCAGGGAGCGCCGGGTCAGTTTGCGGGGTCGATAGTGATGTGGATGGCGCCACCTTCGGGGTCGACGGTGGTTAGCCAGGAGGCGGGCAGGTGCAGGGGGCGGCCGGGGATGCAGCGCAGGGACCGCGACCTGGCTAGGATCTTGCCGTCTTGACTGACCATAAGCCTGGTCGGCCGGCGGAATTCGTCCGTTCTGAGCACGAACCGATCTCGGGGCGGCGTTGTCCCGTCGGCGGTCACGATGTTCGGCGAGATCCATCGGAGCGGCGGCTCCGTGATGATCGGGACCCGTGAGAGAGCGTCCGCGGCGGCCAGGGCGGTCAGGAAGGAGCAGATCCGCCGGGCCGCGTGCCGGCCGGATAGGGCCGCTACGTCCGCCGTCTCGGCCGCGTGAATAAGGTTGCCGGCCGCGAACACACCTGGGACCGACGTGGCCATCCCGAGGTCAATCGCCGGACCGCGGGTGCCGGGATCGATCGCAATCCCGGCGGATCGGGCGAGCTCATGGTCGGGGATCCAGTCGGCGGTGAACACGAGCCAGTCGCAGTCAACCGTCCGCACCTGACCGCTGCGCCGGTCCGTGACCTCGACCGAGCCGAGCCGCCCGGCAACGCCAGTCACCCTGGTGACGGCCGATTTCGTCCAGACCGGGACACGCCAGCGCAACGCCGCCCCCAGCCTGAAAGCAGCGTAGCTCTGCTGCCGCTCGTGCTCGGTTAGCAGCGCGACGACCCTGGCGCCCGCGTGCGCGAGCGTTACGGCGGCTGAGAAGCTCACGTGCTCCGCTCCGACGACGAGCGCCCGGCCCGCTAGCCGCTCTCCGCGGCTGTACACGCGCTGCTGCAGTTCGCCGGTGGTCAAGACGCCGGCCGGGCGGTCGCCGGGCACGAGGCGCGCGCTTCTCGGCCGCTCCCGGCATCCGGTGGCGAGCAGCACGGCCGACGGGCGGATCTCCTCGATGCCGGCCTGGCTGGTGAGGATGGCCGTCAGGCTCTCGCCGCCGGCCTGAAGATCGCTCACCGTACAGCCAGTCCGCAGTTCGGCTCCTGACTGGCGGGCGGCATCGGTCAGGGTCCGCGCGTACGCCGGCCCGGACAGGAGCCGGTGCCGGTCGCGCAGGCCGTACCCGGTGTGCCCGCTGTGCCTGGGGATCCCGCCGGGCTGTTCCTCCCGCTCGGCGACCAGCACGCGTTCCACGCCGAGGCGGCGTAGTTCGATCGCGGCCGTCAGGCCGGCGGGACCGGCCCCGACGACGAGTACGTCAGTGACCACGCTGGCCCCCGCCCTCGGCCCGGAGCCCGGCGTCCGCCCGGCTGAACATCGCGGAAACTTCGGCGCCGCAGAAGAACGCCTGGCAGCGGCCGTTCATCGCCCGGGTCCGGCGACGCAGGCCGTCGAGTCCGGCCGGGGGAAGGTCGCTGGCGAGCGCATCGCGGATCTCGCCTTTCGTGACCCGCTCGCAGTGGCAGGCGATCTCCCCGTAGGCCGGGTCGGCCGCGATCCGCTCCGCGAGCTGGTAAGGGCGCGGGCCGGCCTCGCCCAGGTAGGGCATCCGCGGCCGCGCCGGCCCGTCGCCGGTGCGTGGCTTCAGCGCGAGTCCAGCTTCTTCGAGCAGGCCGGCCACATGCTCGGCGATCGCCAGTGACGCGGTCAGCCCGGTTGACCTGATCCCGGCCACGCGGGCATACCGTCCGTGCCTGCTTACCTGGTAGTCGCGGTGCTCGGTAGCCGCGCGCAGTCCGGCGTAGGTCGCGGTGACCTCCTCCTGTTCCAGCGACGGCAGGATCTGCCTGCCGGCCGCGACCAGCGCCGCGAGCCCGGCCGCACTAGTCGATAGGTCTGACCGGTCGGCCACATCTTCGGCCGTCGGCCCGACCAGCACGTTGCCGAACACAGTCGGCGCGACCAGCACGCCCTTCGTCCGTGGGGTCGGCACCGGCAGGATGATCGACGACAGCAGCGGCCGCGCGAGCTTGTCGAAGACGATCAGCTCGCCCTTGCGCGGCTGGATAGAGAAGCCGTCGCAGCCGAACATCCGGTCGACCTGGTCGCTCGCCAGCCCGGCCGCATTGACGGCGAACCGGCAGCGGACCGGCTCAGGCCCGGAGTCCACGGCAAGCTCAAACCCCTCGCCGCCGCCCAGCACCGCCACCCCGCTAACCCTTGTCCTGAGCCGCAGTGCGACCCCGGCCCGCACCGCCTCGGTAGCGAACGCGAGCGATACCGACCACGGATCGATTACCGCTTCATCGGGGATCCAGAGGCCAGCCACGGCGCCAGGCCCGAGGTGCGGCTCCCGTTCGTAGACACCGGATTCCGAGACGGGAACGGCTCCGAGGTAACCGTTCGCTCGTGCCTTCTCCACGATGGCGTCCAGGCTGGAAGCCTGTTCCGGCGTCCAGGCCACCAGCAGCGCCCCGGTCGGCTCCACGGCGATCCCGGTTTCCTGCGCGTACTCGCGCAGCAGCGAGGACCCGCGCGTGACCAGCCTGCTCTCCAAGGTCCCTGGCCCGGCGTCGAACCCGGTGTGGAGTATCGCCGTGTTCGCCTTCGACGTGCCGGTGCCCACGTCATCGGCCGCCTCCAGCAGGACGCAGCGAAGCTGGTAACGGGCCAGCTCCCTGGCAATGGCCGTGCCGACCACGCCGCCGCCGATGATCGCGACATCCCAGCTCATCGCAGCGTGCAAGCCAGTTCGCTTGAGTACGCGGCGAGCCGAGCCTCGGCCTGATCGGCGGAGATCTCCGGGTGAACCACGCGATCGGCCGTACCCAGTGCCGAGACGGGCGAGACGGGCGAGACGGGCTCGCCCAGGGCGAGTCTCGCCAGCGCCGCGACCCCGAGCGCGGTCGCGTCGGGACTGCTGCCCGCCAGCACAGGCACCTGAAGCAGATCCGCCTGGGCCTGCATCAGCACCCGCGACCTGGTGAGACCGCCGTCGACGCGCAGCGAGCTGAGGGGTACGCCGATGTCGGCCCCGGCCGCCCTGGCCAGCAACGCGACCGAGGCGGCAATCCCCTCGGCCACGGCCCGGACGATGTGCCCGGGCCTGGTCGACAGCTGCAGCCCGGAAAGCTGCCCGCGAGCCTGCGGCGCCCACTGGGGCGCGCCCAGCCCGGCCAGCGCCGGGACGAAAACGACCCCAGCCGAATCTGGCACGGTCGACGCCACCCGGTCGAGGTCGGCGGGAGCCGAGAGGATGCCGATCTCGGTGAGCCAGCGCAGCGCTGACCCCGCGGTGTAGACCTGCCCGTCAAGGCAGTACGTGGCCCGGCCGGAAAGCTGCCAGGCGACCGAAGCCGACAAGCCCCCACTGGACCGTGCCGCCCGAGGCCCGGTATTCACCAGCAAGAACGCGCCTGTCCCGTAAGTGCATTTGGCATCGCCGCGCTCCAGGCACCCCTGGGCGTAGAGCGCCGCCTGCTGATCCACGGCAATCCCCGCGACCGGTACCGGCCGTCTCCCGAAAACAGTGGTCTCCCCGACGACCTCGTCGCAGTCAGCGATCCGCGGCAGCGTCGCGGCGTCCACGCCGAACGCCTCGCACGCCTGGCCCGACCACCGGACCGCATCCAGGTCCAGCAGCATGGTGCGCGAGGCCGTCGCCGCGTCGGTCACGTAGTCCGCTCCCAGCCGGTGCAGCAGCCAGGTGTCCGTAGTCGTGACGACACCCCGCCTGGTGACGTTCTCCCGAAGCCAGGTGATCTTCGGAGCGGCGAAATACGGATCGAGCGGCAGTCCCGTAATGCTGGTCAGCTCGCCCGCCCGGTCGCTTAGCCGCCGGCAGATCGAGGTCGAACGACGGTCCTGCCAGACGATCGCCCGGCTCAGCGGCTGGCCCGACGCCCGGTCCCAGGCGAGCACCGTCTCGCCCTGATTGGCCAGCGCGACCGCGTCTGCCGTCGCGCCGCTAGCAGCCAATGCTCGCGCCCCGGCCTCGGCGACCGAGCGCCACAGTTCCTCCGGGTCGGCCTCCACACCGTCACCATCGACGGCTGTGGTGGCCACCGGAACCTCCGCCTGCCCCAGGATCTCCTGGTCAGGACCGACAACCAGAGCCTTCGTCGCCGAGGTGCCCTGGTCGATCGCGAGTATGTTCACTGAACCTCGGGAGTCGTTCGCATCGCGGCCGGCTCGGTCACCAGCTGGATGACGTAGAAGATCACGCCGAGCCCGAGCGCGCCCAGCACGTAGTACTGCGCGTCACGGAAGGCTGCCGGGCCGATGAGGACGATCAGCTCGTAGGCGAGCCAGACAACGGCGCCGACGATGACCGGCCATTCCCAGCTGCCGAACCGGCTCTGCCCGCGCCGGGTCCCGATGTACAGCAGGACGGTGCCCGCGTACAGCAGCGCCGGCATGATCGTCGAGGCGGTGAACAACGTGAACAGCGCATTGGTGTTCGCGAGCAGGACCAGGACTATGACTCCGCCCAGCGTGGCGGCCAGCACGGTCGCCCAGGACGGCCCGCCCGTGCTCCTTGGCACCTGGCTGAGGAACTTATGCCCGGGCAGCCGCCGGTCCCTGGCCATCGAGAAGATCAGCCGCCCGTTGGTGACCATGATGACCAGGCCGCAGGCGAAGATCGAGACGCAGACGAAGACGAGGAAGATCTTCTGCACCACGCTGCCGAGCACATTGCCCACGATAAAGGCGACCGGAGCCGAGCTCGAGTAGGCGCCCTTACTGGTCGCGTAGGCGAGGACGAGCAGGAAGGCGAACCCGACGACGCCCGACAACAGCACGGCCCGCACCATCGCCTTCGGAATGACCTTGTGCGGCTCCTGGGTTTCCTCGGCCAGGTTGCTCGCCGACTCGAATCCGACGATCGTGTAGGCACCGAGCAGCGTCGCCAGCATGAACGGGCCAAGCCACGTGTAGTAGCCGCTCGCCGGGACCGGCCCGGTGCTGGTGAGGTTCGACCAGTGGCCGATGCCCCGGATAGCGGCGGTCACCAGCAGCGCGACGGTGAGGCCGACGATGCCGACGATCTCGGTCGCCACGGCCGTGTTGTTCACCCTGGTGGTAGCCCGGGTCGAGGTGATGATCAGCGCGGCCTGGAGGGCCAGGACGACCAGGGTTTCCAGCGCCGCGCTCACCGGCGTGTACGTTTCCCCGATCAGCGGCTGGAAGGCGACCTGGATCAGGCCGTAGTCGACCGAGACGGTGACGATCGTGAGGAACGCCAGCGACGTCCAGCCGAACCACCAGCCCGCATGCGCGCTGGTGAGTCTGGACGCCCACTGGTAGGAGAACCCGGACAGCGGAATCCGGGACGACAGCGCGCCGTACACGAGAGCGACCAGCGCCTGTCCGGCGACGACGATCAGCCAGGTCCAGACCGACCTGGTACCGCCGGTCGCGAGCGCGAAGGCGTAGGTAGTGAAGATGCCGGTCGTGATCGAGATGAACGAGAACGCGACGGCGAAGGACTCGAACTGGCGCAGCGAGCGGGTGAACTGCGGCCGGTACCCGAATCTGGTGAGATCGGCATCGTCGGCAGGGGTAGTGGTCATCTGGTCCATCGTGGTGCTTTCTCCCTGTTCACTAGACGCCCGCATCCGGCAGCGGAGCAACTACGGTCAGGCGCGACGCGAGCGCGTCCCATTCAGGTCCGTCGGGCAGGGCCGCTTCGGTGACGATGCCGTCGAGGTCGGACATCGCGCAGACCCGGTACGGGGCGACGCGGTCGAACTTGCTGCTGTCGGCCAGGACGAGCACCTGCTCGGCGCGCGCGAGGATCATGCGCTTGGTCGGGACTTCGTCCCGGTTGTAGTCGGTCAGGCCGGCCGCCGGACTGAGCGCCCCAGAACCGAGGAAGGCGATATCGGAGTGCAGGTCGCCGAAGAAGTCGATCGTCTCCGCCCCCGAACACGCCAGGTCGCCCGCCCGCACCCGGCCGCCGGCCATCAGAACCTGGACCGCAGCGCGAGCGGACAGCTCGGCCGCCACCAGCAGCGACGGCGTCGCGATCGTCGCCCGCAGGTCGTGCGGCAGCGCCCGGGCGACCTCAAGGCAGGTAGTCCCGACGTCGATGACGACCGTCTGACCTGGCCGGACCAGAGCCGCAGCGGCGACACCGATCGCCTGCTTGGCCTCGAATTGCTCGAGCACCCGCTCGCTGTACACCGGCTCGGCCGAGGTCAGCCGAGCCGGCCGGGTCAGGGCGGCGGCCCCGCCGTGCACCCGGCGCAGCATGCCGGTGCGCTCAAGCTGGATCAGGTCCCGCCGCACCGTCTCCGGCGACACCCCGAGCTCGTCCGCGAACTCGTCGGTTGAGATCGCGGGAGACCGTTCGAGGGACCGCAGGATCCGGTTCCGCCGCTCCACCGCGAGCACGGGCATCACCCCTCAATCCGATCTTGTGCCTGCGGACGCCTGACTCCGCCCGTAGTTGTGGAGTTTTGACCGATAATCGAACACAACTCCACACAAGTCAACAGGGGAC
>DASYAT010000109.1:0-4915 GCA_036501205.1 Streptosporangiaceae bacterium
ACCGCCGCCGGCGGGGATCGGGATCTGGCTGATCACGGCGTCGGCCAGGGCGTTGAGCAGGTCGTTCTTGCTGCTCACGTGCGTGTAAAGCGACATCGCCTCGACACCGAGGTCCTGCGCGAGCTTGCGCATGCTGAGTGAATCGATGCCGTCCCGGTCGGCGAGTTTGATCGCGGCCGACACCACTCGCCCCCTCGTCAGCTGAACGCGACCTTCGGCACCAGGGTTGCCCAGCTCGGAGATCTTCACGCCATCAGCCTAAGAGCCTCTTGCGATCCTTACAACGTAAGGTTTACACTTACACTGTAAGGAACACGGTGAAACGAGAAGGGTGCCGCACCATGCCATTCGATCCGCCCACCATGCGGGCCATCAGCCAAGACAGTTACGGGGAGCCTGAGCGCGTGCTTCGGTACGAGGAGATCCCGGTGCCGGCGATCGGCGCCGGGGACGTCCTGATCCGGATGCGGGCGACCAGCGTCAACACTCCGGACTGGGCCACCGTCATCGGGGTGCCGTATATCCTGCGCCTGGCCGTCGGATTGCGCCGCCCGAAGCTTCCGGTCCGCGGATCCGACGTGTCCGGCGTGGTCGAAGCCGTCGGTGAGCAAGTCACCGACCTGGTGCCCGGCGACGAGGTGTTCGGTTCCGCCCGGGCGACTTTCGCCGAGTACGTGGTGGCCCAGGCGGCGCAGCTCGTCAAGAAACCCGCCGGGCTCGGGTTCACCGACGCCGCGGCCTGCGTCATGACCGGGCTCACCGCCCTGACCGCGATGCGGGACGTGGCCCACGTGCAAGCCGGCACCCGCGTCCTGATCAACGGCGCCTCAGGCGGGGTCGGGACGATGGCCGTCCAGATTGCCGCGACGCTCGGCGCCGAGGTGACCGGCGTCTGCGGCCCCGGCCACGCCGAACTCGTCCGGTCACTAGGCGCGCATCGCGTCATCGACTACGCCCGCGAGGACTTCACCGACGGCCGGTCACGCTACGACGTCGTGCTCGACAACGTGCTGAACCATCCGCCGAAGGCAACCGCGCGGATCCTGGCTCCGGGCGGGCTGCTCATCCCGAACAGCCTCGGGTACACCGGCCGCCTGCTGGCCGGCCTGCCAAGGACGGCCCGCGCGGTCCTCATGGGACTCGGTCGCACCAAGGTCAGGACCGTGACCCCGAAGGTGAACCGCGAGAACCTGACCGCGCTGCTCCGGCTGCTCGAACCCGGCCAGATCCGGGTGATCATCGACCGGGCCTACCCGCTCGACCAGGCCGCGCAGGCCGTCGCCCAGGTGCTTGAGCACCACGCCAGCGGCAAGGTCGCGATCACGGCTAGCTGACCCGCCCCCGCGATGACCAGCCTCAGGCTGCTACGAAACGAGCGGGCGCAAAGCTTTCTTCCTAAGTAATGATTTTATTTAGAAACATTTGCGCCGGTGCCTTCGGCCCTAAGCAGCCGAAGGCACCGGCCGTTGGAGCTACACAGCGCCGGGCCAACTCCGCCACCTGCACGCTCACCCGTGCCAGGTCGCGCTGGTAGGGTCCGGTGATGCTGCTGTCAGAGGCGGTCGACGCGATCGCGGCTGAGACGGGATTCGCCGGCGTGGTGTCCGTCGACCGCGACGGTGAGATCGAATTCGCCCGGGCCTACGGCCTGGCCTGCCGCGCGAACCAGGTGCCGAACACGACCGACACCCGGTTCGCGATCGCCAGCGGGGTAAAAGGCCTGACCGCGCTGACGGTCGTCAGCCTGATTGAGCGTGACGCACTGCGCCTTTCCACGACCGCCCGATCGGTGCTCGGCACCGATCTCCCGCTCATCGGTGCCGACGTTACGGCCGAGCAACTCCTGGCTCACCGCTCCGGCATCGGCGACTACCTCGACGAAGAAGCCGGCCAGGACATCACCGACTACACGCTGACGGTGCCCGCGCAGGAGCTGGCGAATACCGAGCAGTACCTGGCGGTCCTGGCCGGCCATCCCGCTAAGTTCGCGCCCGGCGAGCGGTTCTCCTACTGCAACGCCGGCTATGTGGTCCTGGCGCTGATCGCCGAGCGGGTCAGCGGCATGCCGTTCCCTGAGCTGCTACGGGACCGCGTCGCCATCCCGGCCGGAATGCGCGACACCGAGTTCCTGCGCTCGGACGAGCTACCCGGGCGCACCGCGACCGGCTACCTGCCGATCGAGGGCCGGTCCAGAACGAACGTGTTCCACCTGCCGGTCCTGGGCAGCGGCGACGGGGGAATCTATTCCACGGCGGCGGATATCAGCGCCTTCTGGCAGTCCTTGTTCGCCGAGCGGATCGTCTCCTGGCCATGGGTAGCCGAAATGGTGCGGCCCCGCAGCGAAGTGCCCGCCGAGCACAAGCGCTACGGGCTCGGCTTCTGGCTGCACCAGTCAACCGACACCGTGATGCTGGAGGGATACGACGCCGGCGTTTCTTTCCGCACCGTCCACGACCCCGCGTCACACCTCACGCACACCGTCATTTCCAACAGCTCAGACGGCACCTGGCCAATCACCGCCCGACTCGACGAACTACTGGGAACCTAATCTCCCGGGCCGATGGGCGTTTTGCCAGGTTTACTACGATCCCGCCAGCCCACTTCTCATCGATTGGACGTGACTTCTCACTAGTTGCGAGCACTTCCCTATGATTACCCGTGTTACAAACGCCGCATACCGGATAAATGTTCAGCCTAACCGATGAGAAGTCGCCGCAATCGATGAGAAGTCGCGTCCAACCAGTGACAAGTGCCTGGCGGCGCACCAGCCGCGCACTCCGCCCGACTCGGCGAGCTGCTGGGAGCCTAGTCTTCGGCTGCTCCGCGCTGCAGGCCGATCTGGGGCTCCTGGTCGGTGAACCCGACGGATCGGTAGACGCGGATCGCGGGCTCCGCCGGATCGGCGACGATCACCAGCGTCTTGGCACCGAGCTGATCGATGGCGTACCGGCCGGCGTGACAGACCAGCGCGGCGGCCAGGCCCTGGCGGCGCGCGCCCGGATGGGTGGCGATGTCCTGATAGCGGGCCAACCCGGTCCCGTCGGAGAACACGCCCAGCTGAGCGGCCAGGCTGCCGTCACGGAAAGCTCCGAACCAGACTCCATGACCAGTGCCGGCGATCGCGCGCCGGGCCGCGAACCTGGACCGCACGAAGACCTCGTCGGCCTCCCCGCCTTCCTCCATATCGCACGCTACCTGCAACGAGACTGCCTGCTCCCAGTCCCGGTCACCGGCCAGCGGCCGGATCTCGGCCGAGTTACCCGGATGCGGCGGTTCGCCAGGAACCGTGGCCACTAGGACAACGTCACGCTGGGCAGCAAGGCCCGCAGCCTCGAACTGCCCCAAGTCCGCGTCCAGGCCGTCGGTGACATCGAATCCGAGCGCCACGTGCCCGGCCTCAGGAAACTCCGCCGCAAACAGCGAGAGCCACCGATCCGGCGGACCGGACAGCGCCTGAGCGGGCAGCAGCAAGAAATTGCCCCAGTAGAACCCCGGGTTAGCCGCCGTCCGGAGGGTGACATAGTCGCCACGATCAGCGATCTCACTGCCCTCAAGCACCCGTACCATCAGGTCAGTGCGGTAGCCAAGCGACACAACATCCACCGCAGCAAGCATAGCCACAGCCGCCCCAGCACCATCCCAGACGACGACTGGCAGGAATGGCGGCGCGGGCCGGCCCGCCAGCCGATCCGCGCCCGAGACGGGTTAGCCCGTGACGGCGGTCACCGTGGCCATCAAGTTGGCGATCCACACGTGGCTGCCGTCGAACGCGATCGCATCCGGATGGAAGAACCCGTAGCTGCCGCCAGACAGGATCGCCGCGAGCGAGTCGTCTCCCGCGTTCACCTCGGTCACCGAATTGGCAATACGGTTGGCGACCCACATGTGGTTGCCGTCGAACGCGATCGCATCCGGCCCGCTGAACCCGTAACTGGCGGCGGACAGCACGTGCGCATCCCCGTTGTCGAGATCCACCTCGGTGATCGAGGCCCCGGCGAAGTTGGCAACCCACAAATTGAGGCCGTCGAACGCGAGCGCATCCGGCTGGTCGAACTGGAAGCCAGGATCGGACAGCACCTGCACCAGCGACCCGTCCAAGACCTTCACCTCGGTGACCGAATTGCCATTGCGGTTGGCGATCCACATCTGCGAGCCGTTGAACGCGAACGCATCCGGCTCATTGAACCCGTAACTGGCGGCGGACAGCACGCGCACCAGTGACCCGTTCGACGCCTTCACCTCGGTAACAGAGGTCGGGGCCGGGACATCGTTGGCGATCCACAGGTCGGTGCCGTCGAACCCGATCGCGTCCGGCTTGTTGAACTGGAAGCCGGAATTGGACGAATTGGACAGCACGCGCACCAGCGACCCGTTCGAGGCCTTAACCTCGGTCACCGAATTCCCGAGGACGTTGGCGATCCACACGTGGGTGCCGTCGAACGCTATCGCGGCCGGCCGGCTGAACCCGTAGCCGCCGCCGGACAGCACGCGCACCAGCGACCCGTCCGAGGCCTTCACTTCGGTCACGGAGTTGGTGGAAGTATTGGCGATCCACAGGTCGGTGCCATCGAAGGCGACTGCATCCGGATCGCCGATCTTGTCACCGGTCGCGCTAAGCACGTCAGGCAACCCGACCCCAAGCGTCACCTGGCCAGGGAGCAACGTCCGCCCCGGCGTCCCGGTCGGCCCGGTGGCGCCCCGCTGGCCGGCCTGGGCCAGCACGGCCCAGACAGCGGTGTGCCCGGCCGGGACGATCCCGGTGCTGGCCCGCACCGCCAGATACGACGACCCCAGGTAACTCACCGCGTCGTGCGCCAGGTAGCCGGTGGCCTTGGCCCAGGCTCCCTTCCAGTTGATCCCGGACTGGTCCCAGGTCACCGCCTTCTCCCCGGCCGCGCACTTCTGCCGCTTCGCC
>DASYAT010000110.1:0-7687 GCA_036501205.1 Streptosporangiaceae bacterium
TTCTGCGCGGACAGCGGGAAAGGCGACCACAATCGCCCGGTGTAAGCAGGAGGCGGAACAGCGGCCGTCACTGCCGGAACCACGAGCGCTAGCAGCGCCGAACCGACCATCCCATTCCGCAGTCGCCGTCGGGCGATTCGGGTCATGCCAACTCCCGTCAGCAGCGCCGCTTCCGCGGCGCAGGTCCCAACGCCCAGATAGGCGGCGATCGGAACATACCTCAACGGTAAATTCGTGGCAAGTGTTATTAAAGTCACCCGTCGCAACCTATTGACTAATCTTTTTAGCTATCCGCTACTGTCGCCTTCGGCAGTGTGATTTTTACGGTGAAAGCTTCCCGCTGGCTCGGGCGTACAGCACTTAGGAGTCACTCGTTGGCCGTTCATCTAAAACCTCGATCGGCTGCCCGCCTCCGCAACCGACTCGCAGTCATGGCCGGCCTGGCTGGCCTGACGTTCTCCGCCTTCGCCGGATTGCCGGCCAGCGCCGCCTCGTCAAACTCCGTCCAGCCTGCTGGCCTGACTGCCAAGGCTCAGAAGTCGGCCCGTCGCGACGCCCGTCCGACGCCCGGCCGAATTGCCCTGCGCCGCGCCGCGGATATCACGGCTCTGTTCAAGGCCCGTTCCTCAGGCCGGCCAGTCCCGGTGACGCGAACACGACGCAGACCTCGAGCACCGTCGCCAACCCCAACGGAACTCTCGCGACGACCATCCACGCCCTGCCGGTCAGGGTCTACTTCGGCGGCCGATGGCATCAGATCGCCACGAACTTGCACCACGATCCGACCGGCGGTTTCAGCCCGGTGACCCCGTCCAAGCTAACTCTGTCCAGCGGCGGCGACGGGCCACTCGCCGTACTCGCCTTCCCGACTGGCGGCACGCTGACCGTCGGCTTCCCAGGCCCGCTTCCGGCCCCCGCCGTCTCCGGAGCTACCGCTACCTACGCGGTGCGCCCGGGAGCACGGCTTCAGGTCACCGCCGGCCAGACCGGCGGAATCAGCATAAGCCTGCTGCTCACTCGCGTGCACGGTCACCTGCCGGCCGGCGTGACGCTGAGCCTGGTCGCGCGTGGCCTGAAAGTGCAGGCAAGCCGCACCGGCTTGGCGGCGGTCAATGGCACCGGCGTGGCCTTGTTCACCGGATCATCACCCCAGGCACTGGTGTCCGCGCACCCTGGCGCCTATGCCCGCCTGGCCAGGGCCAGGTCGCTGACCAGCGGGAGCATTCCGCTTAAGCTGACCGCCCCGTCGAGCCAGCTAGCCGGCGCCAGGATCTCCGCGGCGATCGCCGCGGATGAAACGGTATGCACCAGCAACCCGGACTCGGGCATCGCGTGCAACAAGCTGGCCCCGCAGTCGATCAACGTCGGGTTCACCGATATCGGCATTTCTTGCCAGCAGCCGACCTGGAACTCCGCGAGCCCCGCCACCCTCGCAATCGGGAACCAGGTCTTCCAAGGTGGCTGCAGCGGGCCGGACCGAGCCGAATTCGCCTTCGACATGACCAGCCTCGACTCCCACATGAAGATCCAGACCGCCTCCCTGAGCATGGCCGAGGACTCTGGCGCGGACTGGAACTGCAGCAACACCTGGCCCGCAGCCCTTTACTGGGTCAGCAACGTGAACCACAACACCACCTGGTCGAACAACCCGACCGACCTCAATGGCGGCTCGCCGATTCATACCGACGACCTGAAGCCAGCCGGGTGCGGCACGAACGGCACGGTGGACTTCGGCTACAGCGTCTTTAACCAGGTCGCCGCATCCAAGACGGCCAGCTTCCTGGACTTTGAGGTCCGAGGCGCCGAGCCAGGAGGCAACGGCGATCCTCACCTGTTCGCAGTTAACAATCCGAGTAAGCCCGATCCTTGCGGCAACGGCGACTCAGGCAACGGGCTGAGCTCACAGGGCTTCAACTGCGGACTGATGTACCTGGACAGCAACCCGAGCATCATGACGGTCTATGACCTCGTCCCCGATCCGCCGAAAAACCTGGACACCAACCCCCAGGCGCATACCATTGCCAACTCCGATCCCGGCTGTGTCGGCCCTAGCGGGACCATGCCCTGGTTCGGCAAGACCGACGGTGTCACCGAGATCGATCTGAGTGCCAAGATCAGCGCACCGCTGGAGGATGAGGCCGTGCGTGCTCTATACACCGTCAACGACCTGACCGGCGAGACTTCGCTGAACGCTGGACTCGGCTTTTTCGAGCAGCAGCCCGGCGACTACTCGCAGTACTTCGCATCCAGTCCCTCGACCACCCACACCGCGATTGACTTCCCGGGAGGGCAGCCCGCCGACGGCCACGTCTATCAATGGTCGGCGGAGGCCGATGTCACCGGCGTGCCCAAGTACAACGACTCGCAGAACGGCTCGCAGACGGAGTATGACTCCAGCTCGGTCGGCCCTTGCCTTTTCGCCGTCGACGAGACCGCGCCGAGCGCGCCGACCTCGATCACCAGCACCGCGTTCCCGCCGAACGGCGGAGGAAACTCGTCCGGCAGCTCGGGCACGTTTACCTTCAGCGGGGCCACCGACCCCAACCCCTGCCAGGTGTGTATCGCGAGCGGCATTTACGGGTACGCCTACGCGCTGAATCCGATCGGCGGCATCAATACCGATACCCCAATCACGACCTCGGGCACGACACCGCCGATCAAGGTGAACGCCTGGGGAGGCAATTCACTCTGGGTTGCCTCGGTAGACAAGGCCGGAAACTACTCCCAGCCGGTCATCTATCACTTCTTCGTCCCAGCCAACCTGTCCGCCGTGCGCATGCCTGGCGACGTCGACGGCGACGGCATCCCTGACCTCCTGGCCACGACGGCCTCTGGCAACCTCAATGAGTACCCAGGACCGATCAATGCCACCCTGCCCGCCGCCCAGGCCGCCAGCGGCGCCGGGCAGGATCCGATCGGGCAGACACACTGGGATCAGTACCAGATCACCCATCGCGGGAGCTACTCGCAGAATCCCGGCTTCGACGACGTGATCGCTCATGTCGACATAGCGAGCGATGCCAGGAGCGCGAACCTGTACTTCTACACCAACACCGAGTTGACCGACAGCAACCAGCCGCCGATGCCATTCGATAATGCTTCGAAAGTCCCCACGCTTGGCATCCACCCGGCCTGCACGACGACACCCGAGACCGACTGCACCAATTATCCGGCCGGCGCAAACTGGTCTGACGTCACGCAGATCCTCGAACCGGGTGACGCTTGGGCCGGCTCGCCGAACGACAAGACCTGCGGCAGCCAGCCGCCGCCGGGCACGCCGCCACCACCAGGAACCCCGAGCTTGCTCACCGTAGAGAACGGCAACCTGTGGCTCTATCAGGGCGGCTGCGACGACGGCCTGGATTCCTCGGCTCTCCTCGTTCCCGGAAACTCTGCGGACGCTTCGGAGAGTCCGGTCCAGCCAGTGGAGCTAGGCGCGGGCGGCTGGAACAACTTGACCCTGATCGCGCCCGGCATGGTCAACGGCAACCTGACCCTCTGGGCGCGCGACAACACCTCCGGCAACCTGTACAGCTACACCTTCACCATCGACACCAACGGCGTTCCGACCTTGTCCCAGCCTGGCCAGAACGGAGTAGGCTCGCCGATTCCGGCTGAGGGCAACGGATCCACCGGCACGCTCATCCCGCTCAGCACCGACTTGAGCCAGTCGAACTTCCCGGTCATCGCCTCGAACGGCGACGACGCCACGGGATCGCTGCCGAACCTGTACTTCATCGGCAATGGCGGCGCGGTCTGGGAAATCGCTGGCGTCTCCGGCCTCGGCGGTTCGTCCCCGCTTAGCGCCACCAAGACCCAGATTGGCTCGGTGCCAGCCGGCAGCATTACCGACCTGAGCTGACTAGGTCCGGAAGGGCCTCCCGCAGGCTGGGCTTCGTGTTCACGCCCGGGCAGTGAGAAAGCTCCCGCCGGGCGTGAAAAACCCGGCGGGAGCTTTCTGCTGAAAAGGCCCTTTGATTGTGCCGAACCTCAAGCCGGCAGGCGGCTAGCCGAGGCGCGAGATCGACTTGTATTCCAGATAGCTCATGAGTCCCTCGGGGCCGAGTTCGCGGCCGATGCCGCTCGCCTTGAAGCCGCCGAACGGGGCGCAGGTGTCGATCATGTACATGTTGACGCCGTAGGTGCCGGCCCTGACCCGGCGCGCGATGTCCAGGCCGCGCTCGTTGTCGGCGGTCCAGACGGTGCCGGCCAGGCCGTAGTCGCTGTCGTTGGCGATCCTGACCGCGTCGGCCTCGTCGTCGTACGGGATGACGGCGAGCACCGGGCCGAAGATCTCCTCGCGGGCGATGCGCATGCCCGGGTCCACGTTGGTGAACACGGTCGGGGCGACGTACCAGCCCCGGTCGTAACCGGAGGCGCGGGAGCCGCCGGTCGCGACCTTCGCACCTTCCTCCTGGCCGACGGCGATGTAGCCCTCCACCCGGTCCTGCTGCCGCTTGGCGACCAGCGGGCCGATCTGCGTGGCCGGGTCTCCTGGGTCGCCGACCTTCAGGTTGGAGACCATGGCGACCAGGGCGTCTACCGTCTCGTCGTAGCGGCTGCGGGGAGCCAGGACCCTGGTCTGGGCGATGCAGGCCTGGCCGTTGTTCATCAGCGACGCGGTCTCCAGCCAGCCGACGGTCGAGGCCAGGTCGGCGTCCTCGCAGATGATCGCGGCCGACTTGCCGCCCAGTTCCAGGCTGCAGCGCTTGAGCTGCTCGCCGCAGATCGACGCGATGCGCCGGCCGGCCGCGGTCGAGCCGGTGAACGCGACCTTGTCCACGCCCGGGTGCGACACCAGGTGCTCGCCGACCTCGCGGCCGGCCGGGACGATGTTGACGACGCCCGGCGGCAGGCCGGCCTCCTGGATGAGCTCGGCCAGCAGGTAGGAGTCGAGCGGGGTCTCGGGCGCGGGCTTGATGACGACCGTGCAGCCGGCGACCAGGGCGGCCGGGAGCTTGGTCATGATCGTGAACTGGGGCACATTCCAGGGCACGATGGCGGCCACCACGCCGACCGGTTCGCGGCGGACGGTGACCGGGCCGAACAGGCCGGGCCGGTCATCTTCCCAGGTAAAGGTCTTGCCGAGATCCGCGAAGTAGCTCAGCATCATCTGCGGCTGCGGAGCCTGCGCCAGCTGGGAGAACGTGATCGGCGAGCCCATCTCCTCGGTGATGATCTCGGCGAACTCACCCAGCTTGGTGGCGTAGAGGTCGGCGAGCTTGCCGATCACGGCCGCGCGGTCCGCCGGGTCCATCCGCGGCCACGGGCCGTTGTCGAAGGCGTCTCTCGCCGCCGCCACGGCCCGGTCTATGTCGGCGTTCGTGCCTTCTGGCACGCGGCCGATGACCTCCTCGGTGTGGGGCGAGATGACGTCAATCTTGGCCGAGCCGGCCGGCGCGACCCATTCGCCGCCAATGAACAACACGTCGTGATCGCGCATCAAGATCTCCCTTGGTCAGAACGCCGCCTAGGGCGTCCGGTGCCGACTTTACGCCTAACCCCGAATCTAGAACAGGTTCTAATTCAGCCCGTGACGGGGTCGATCGGGGTGAGCGGGCCCAGCCGCCGTTCGATGGCCTCGGCGACGGCGAGGCAGCGAAGCTCGGTGTACTTGGCTCCCATCACCTGGACACCGACCGGCAGGCCGGCGGCCATCCCGGCTGGCACCACGGCGGCCGGCGTACCGAGCAGGTTCGCCGGCAGCACCGGACGCATCAGCTCCAGCGTCCCGATCGCGCCTTCGGCGCTGGCGATGTCGTAGTCCAGTGGGAAGGCGGGCTGGGTCCAGACCGGCGACAGCAGCACCGGGTACTCCTGGTACCAGAGGTTCCACCGGCGGGCCACTCCGTGCCGGGCGGTGAGCGCGGTCGCCCAGGTCGCCAGGTCAGGCGCAGGCAGGAAGTCGAGGGTGTGACCGAGGAACGCGCGGCCGCCCGCACCCATGATCTGCTCGAGGACCGGCATGATGACCCGCAGGTCGACGGACAAGATCGTGCCCCAGAGCTCGATCGCCTGCTCATAGTCGGGCGGCACGGTCTCGATGACTTCGAAGCCGTCATCGGCGAGCGCGTCGGCGGCCCGCCTGACCGCGTCGGCGATCTCGGGGTGCGTGCTGCCGCCAGGCGGATCTGGCAGCACGGCGACCTTGGGGCGCTCGCCGACGGCCAGGTCGGTGAAGGTCACCGGCAGGCTCAGCGGGTCGCGCGGATGCGGCCCCGCCAGGGCGGTGAACCCGGCCCGGAGGTCGGCGACGCTTCGCGCGAGGCAACCGTCGACGGCCATCAGCTGGAAGGAGAGGTTGTAGTCCTCGGGCGGGATCACGGTCGCAGCCGGCACCGACCCGGTCGACGGCTTAATCGAGGCGGTACCGCAGCAGTGCGCGGGGTTGCGCAACGAGCCGCCAAGATCATTGCCAAGCCCGAGCGGGCTCATGCCGGTAGCAATGGCGGCGGCCTCGCCGCCGCTGGACCCGCCCGCGGTGCGCGCTGGGTTCCACGGATTACGGGTCAGCCCGTGCAGCGCCGAGTCGGTGTGCACGCGCAGCCCGAAGTCCGGCAGGTTGGTGCGGCCGACCGGGATCGCGCCGGCCGCGCGCAGTCGCTCAACCTGCGGCGCGTCGACCGGAGCGACGGCCTCGGCCAGCGCGGGCACCGCCTGCGTCGTCGCGGTCCCGGCCAGGTCGATGTTCTCCTTGACCGTGAACGGGACGCCGTGCAGCGAGCCGAGCCGGGCTCCGTCGGCGACCTCGCGATCAGCCTGGTCGGCCGCCGCCAGGGCTTCGTCGGGGAGCAGCCGGACGATCGCGTTCACGCCCGGGTTGACCACCGCGATCCGGTCCAGGTGGGCCTGGACCACGTCCCGGGAACTGACCTCCCGGTCGCGGATCATCGCCGCCAGTTCGACAGCGCTCTTACGCCACAGTTCGCTCACGTCTTACCCTCCTGCCCGGACCGAGCCAACCGTAAGCCCCCGAGCCGACCCGGGTAAATAGGGCGTGTGGGAGCAGACCCGCGGCGGGGCTCCCCGAGCCGTCGGGGTGATGCGGCCAGTCCACCTCGCCGCAGAGTGTGATGCGGCCAGCCGGGCCAGCCGGTGCGGCGACCTGGCGGGCCGGTGCGGTGCGCCGCCCGCATTGGGCGGTGTTTTGCCATGTTTGCGGTGATTTCACCAGTCCACTTCTCATCGGTTGGACGCCACCACTCATCGGTTGCGAGCACTTCCCTATGATTACCGGGGTCATAAATGCCGCATAGCAGACAAATATTCCGTGTAACCGATGAGAAGTCGCCGCAACCGATGAGAAGACGCGTCCAACCGATGGGAAGTCGTGGCTCAGCCGGTGACAAATGCCAGGGAACCTGACCGCGCCAGCCGCGCTGCAAGGGCAACCTCAGCCGAGCGACCGCCCAACCCCGACATTTCACTGGATCGTATTCCCGCGACCCGCGAACCTGGAACTGGCACCGGCACCCGGACGCCAGCCCGCTTGCCTAGTCCTCGCCGGGACTGACTGCCGGCAGGCCGCAGGCGTCGATCAGGTCGAAGAAGATGTCCTCGACGAATGGGTCAGACCCCGTAATCAGCAGTCCGCGTACGGCCTCCGCGTCCGCCTGGAACCCGGCCTGCGCCGCCCAGCCTGCGATCTGCTCCGCCGTCTGCGGAGCGGCGTCCAGCACTCGCTGCA
>DASYAT010000111.1:0-33039 GCA_036501205.1 Streptosporangiaceae bacterium
AATCCGCCAAAAGTTAGGCAAGCCGTCACGATCCGCCGGCAGCGCAAGCAGCGCCAGCTATGGAACCACGCCGTGGACCAAGATGGTGCCGGCCTGCCTTCCGCTGTCAAGGACGTAGCCGGCCGCCCACATTGACTGCGACTTCGGTACCGTGCTCAGCTGGTAAATGAAGTCGCCTGCCGCGGCCGAGCCGGTCGCGGAGCTGCCGAACCAGCGCCCGCCCGTAAAGTGCCAGAATCTGGGCTTCACCGCAGAACCGTCGTCGGTGACTGCCCATAGACCGCCGTGGCCTGTAAGAGCGTGCGGCGCCTTTCCTGATCCCGTCCGGGTCGGGTGATCGTGCAGGCGAACTCGCCGCCAGACGGATGCTGGGAGCAGTACGGTGGCCGCCTTGATCCCGGGCCCGGCGAGGGTGACGCGGACCCTGCTTGGCCGCGCCACTGAGGTTGGTCCCGGTCTGCCACAAACAGATCGTGGGTAAATTAGCCGTTTCTGCCGATTGACGGGCCATTGACCCAGTTGTATCGTCCGATCTAATAGGAAAGTTTCCTATTAGATCGGTCATGGGAGGCCCGCGTGTTCTCTTCACGCCGCGTGCGGCTCATCTGTCTCCTCGGCATGCCGGCGATTGCCCTGCTCGGAGTCACCGCCCCCAGTGCCAACGCCGCGGTCAATCTGCTGGCCAACGGCAGCTTCGGCACCGGAACCACGGCAGGCTGGACCTGCTCGGCCGGTGACACCATCGTCTCGTCGCCCGTCGATCCCGGCTCGACGTTCGCGCTGTCAGGCACGCCGTCGAACAGCGACTTCGCTCAGTGCAGTCAGGTCGTCAGCGTGCAGCCGAGCTCGTCCTATTCACTCACCGGCTTCGTCGAAGGCGACTACGTCTTCCTCGGAGACTCCGGCACAGGCGCCACCGATACCAATAACTGGACGCCTTCGGCTTCGTCGTGGAGCGAACTGTCGACCACCTTCACCACCGGCGCGTCGACGACCAGCGTCACCATCTATATCCACGGCTGGTACGCGCAGCCGACGTTCTTCGCCGACAACCTCACGCTGACCGGCGCGGCCGGATCCGGAGGCGGACCGCCCCCGAACCCTCCCGCCGCCCCGACCGGCCTTGCCGTCACCGGGACCACCGCATCGTCGGTGTCGCTGTCCTGGACGGCCCCCGCCGGCACGGTGTCCGGCTATCACGTGCTGCAGAACGGCACCCAGGTGGCCAGCGTCACCGGCACGACCGACACGATTACAGGGCTGACCGCGTCGACCAAGTACACCTTTAACGTCAACGCCTTCAACTCCGCCGGCACCTCGCCGAACTCGGCCGCCGTGGCTGCTACCACCACCTCCGCCGTCGGCGGCGGAGGCGGAGGCGGAGGGAGCGGCGGGCTCCCGGCCCACCTGCTGATGGGGTACTGGCAGGACTTCACCAACGGCGCTACCCCGCTGACGATCGCCGCCGTGCCCGCCAGCTACAACCTGATCGCGGTCGCCTTCGGCAACTCGGACGCCACGCCTGGCCAGGTCACGTTCTCCGTCGACTCCGGGCTGTCCGCGGCGCTCGGCGGCTACACCCAGCAGCAGTTCATCAACGACATCAAGACCGCGCAGGCGCGCGGCCAGAAGGTCATACTCTCGGTCGGCGGGCAGAACGGCACCGTTTCCGTCAACGACGCCGCCAGCGCGAGCAACTTCGCCAGCAGCGTGTTCGCGCTGATCCAGCAGTACGGCTTCAACGGCGTCGACATCGACCTGGAAAACGGCGTCAACCCGACCTTCATGGCATCGGCTCTTGAGCAGCTTGAAAGCGATGTCGGCCCGAACCTGATCATCACGCTGGCGCCGCAGACCGTGGACACCCAGTCGGCCGGCAGCGACTACCTGGCGCTCGCGCTGAATATCAAGACCATCCTCACGATGATCAACACTCAGTACTACAACTCGGGCACCATGAACGGCTGCGACGGGAACCTCTACGCCGAAGGCACAGAGAACTTCATGACCGCACTCGCCTGTACCGAACTGGAAAGCGGCCTGTCCCCGTCCCAGGTCGGCCTGGGCCTGCCCGCATCCACATCGGCGGCCGGCAGTGGCTTCGTCAGCCCGTCGGTGGTCAATGCCGCCCTCGACTGCCTGGCGGCGAAGCAGAACTGCGGCTCGTTCGTGCCACCCACTACCTGGCCTGGCATTCGCGGAGTGATGACCTGGTCAATCAGCTGGGATGCCTCGAACGGCTACAACTTCGCTAACACCGTGGCCCCGCATCTGGCCACACTTCCTTAACCTTCGCTGGTCCCGGCGGGCCCGCAAAGTCCGCTGGGACCAATTAGGAAGCGGATCTTCTGTCGATGGCTCCCATCCCGCCATCAGCCCGCCAGTTCCTTTACGTGTGCGCCTCGCAGGCGGCGCGCGCCATCTGGGTTGGATTGAATCCGCCCGGGATACTGGCGCTCCTTGCTGGACGAGCGTGTGGCGAAATCGTGTAGGCGGAAAGTGCGGCAGTGCTGGTACGGGCCGGGACGTTGTCGGCCAGGCACGGGACAGCCATGATAATAACCTGGCCGGAGGCCGCATTCTGGAGGAGCGGAAGCAGCGTCTGCTTGTAGCTCCATTCGGCCGTCTTAACTCCAGCGGAATCCGTCTCTCCTGGGTTATTCGTCGGGCCTGTGCCCTGGGTGAAGATCTGCAAGTAGCTGTTGCCATTGATAAAGCCCTGGTGCGGAGGGACCCACACGGCGAACCCTATGTTCGCGGCATAGTTTGCCTCAGCAGTAAAGACGCCGTCCGTCGGGTCGAAGGGCAGCAGCCTGACCTTTGACGGGTAGGGGACAGTGCCCGGGCGCTGGGATGGCCTCCCTAGCGGCAGCCGGCTGTACGACGTTTCCGGAATCACGAACGCGTCGGAGACAAACTGAGGCTGTGAGTTCTCGCCGGACAGAACTCTCGCCGCAGCAGATCTCCAACCATCCGGTTGCTTGGCTACCACGAGCCAGCGACTGGTGACCCAGGTCTCGTCCGGCGTGGACCCGGTCTCATCGGAAATCGGATCGCCAAGGCAATAGACAGAGAACCCCACTGAGCAATCGGCGGGAAAGCGGCCGTTGGCCGGATATGCTCGGGCGGGTCCTTCGCGGCTGTTGTCGCCGTCCACGCCTGATGTGATGCCGACATAGGGAACGTTGCTGTCTCGCGCGCCCGGACAGGCTGACTTCGCGAGCGTCGGAGGATTCAGTGGCTCAAGAAGATTCATGAGCGAGATGACAAGGGTTGCGGCACCGATCAAAGCTGTTATGCCAGACACCCAGTCTGTCCACCGCTGGCTTGGGCTTCCTTCGCTTGCTTGCAGCTGGGTGTCCCGTCGGCCTTTCCATCCCAAGGCGGCGAAGGCGATTCCGACCGCGAACACCGCTCCTATCATCGCGTCGATATGAGAGACAGGTGATGCGCCGTACAAGATGCCCCAACGTAGAAATAGTATCCGCGCCACTAGCGCCAGGGCTGCGGCCGACAGGAAGAAAGCAGCCGCCGTGAGCGTCCGGTTCCAGCGAAAGCGCCCATTATCATTTGGTGCCTGCTGAGAGCCAGGTGCTGGGAGCTTCTCAGGTGTCTCGCCTCTGCGCTGCGATTGTTCCATCTGTTCCTCGGCCGTTGGAGGGTCCCGGTGTTTCGGCGGCTACCCATTCGTCGTCGGTTAAACACCCGGTTGAACGGCCGCAGGTCGGCGAAAGTAAGGTAAGAGCCGAATTTGGGCTGGATGGGCGTTTCGCTGGGTTTGACGGAGACCCCGTCAGCCCACTTCCCATTGGCGTGCGACGTGGTGATCGTGGGCGCCGGGCCGGCCGGGCTGACCGCTGCGGTCTACGCCGCGTCTGAAGGCCTGGCGACGGTCGTGCTCGAAGAGACCGTCTCCGGAGGCCAGGCCGGCAGCAGCCCGATGATCAGGAACTATCCAGGATTCCCCTACGGCATCGGCGGGCACGAACTCACTCGCCGGGCGTGCGAGCAGGCGTGGATGTTCGGCGCTCACATGGTGTTTGCCCAGCCCGCGATCGGATTGGATTGCGGCGGCGATGGCCGTGTCGTGAGTGTTGCCGATGGGAGCACGGTCACCGCGCGGACGGTGATCCTGGCTCCTGGTATCGCCTGGCGGCGGCTTGGCGTTCCTGACCTGGAGCAACTGGTGGGCTCAGGTGTGTTCTACGGTTCGGTCGGCACCGAGGCCCTGGCGATGGCGGGCCGTGACGTGTACGTCGTGGGTGCGGGGAATTCAGCGGGCCAGACCAGCCTGCACCTGGCCCGTTATGCCCGGCAGGTGACGATGCTGGTCAGGGGCGGCGATTTGACGCGGTCGATGTCGGACTACCTGATCACCGAGATCGCGGCCACGTCGAACATCGCGGTCAGGCTCAGCGCCGAAGTCACCGGCGGTCGTGGCCGGGAGCAACTCGAATCACTCACGATCCGTGACAAGTCGAGCGGACGCGTCGAGGAGGTGGCGGCCGCCGCGCTCTTCGTGCTGATCGGTGGCGAGCCCCGCACCGGCTGGCTGCCCGATGACATCCGCCGCGATCGCGGCTACATCCTCACCGGCCGCGACCTGACCCGCGAGCACCCTTGGCGCCTCGACCGGTCACCGCTGCCGCTCGAAACCTCGATCCCAGGTGTCTTCGCGGCCGGCGACGCCCGTTATCGCTCTATCAAACGGGTCGCTTCAGCAGTCGGCGACGGCGCCACCGCCGTGCGACTGGCCCACGAGTACCTCGCAGCCCAGGCATCATCTTCTGGCCTGCTCACAGGCGCCCCGTCGGCGGGCGGCAGGCACCGATAGCGGCGGCGACTCGATCAGCTCCGCTGCCGGCTGGCTTGGCCGAATTCGCCGTCCGCCTCATGGGCACTGGCCAGGCCCAGGTGGGCTCGCTCCTGCTGGTAGCTATCACCGAGTTGCTCGGCGATCGCCAGTGCGGCCGCGTGCTCGATCCTGGCGTGGCCAGGTCGGCCTCGGCTTAGCTGGCTCTCGCCGAGCCCGTTCAGCGCTTCCGCCTCGCCTGCCCTGTAGCCGGTCTGCCTGGAGAGGTCGAGCATCCGCAGGTAATAGGTGGCGGCCTCGTCGTAGCTGCACTGGCGCTGGGCGAGCTCACCGAGACCGCCGAGCGCGTCCGCCTGCGCGGTCGGGTCGCCCGCTTCTGTGCTTAGCTCGTGCGAGCGCCGAAATTGGCTCTCTGCCTGTGCGTGCTCGCCCAGCCTGGTATTGACCCGGCCGAGACTGTGCAGCGCACTCACCTCGAAGCGAATGGAGTTCGCCCGCGTTCCCCCGGCCAAAGCCTCCGTCGCGTGTTCCTTCGCCGGCAGATAGTGACCCTGCCTGCTCTCGATAAGGCTGAGGTTCACGAGCGCCCGGACCTGGCCTGGCTGATCGTCGAGGCTGACGAAAAGCTTCAGAGCACTTTCCTGGTGCTCAGTCGCCTGCGTATATCTTCCGAGGACATAGTCGAGAATCCCGAGATTGCCGTGCGCCCTCGCTTGCCCCAGGGTTTCGGCGAGCTCGTGGTACAAGCCGAGGGCCTGTTCAAGGTTCCGCCCGGCTAGGTCGTAGTTTCCTCGCCGCAAATAGACCACGCACACGTTGTGGAGCGCCTCGGCCTGTTCCCTGAGGTTGCCATGGCGGCGAGCGGCGGCCAGCACGTGCTCATGGATGGCGAGCAGTTCGGAGTAACGCCCGCTGTATTCAAGATCATGGAAGAGCGTGCTCGCCAGGTCGAAGGCGTGGCCCGGCCAGTCGTGACCGGCGGCGTGCCCGATCACTGCGATCAGGTTCGCGAGGTTGGCATCTACCCACTGCCTGGCACTTGCCTTGTCGGTGACCGGCGGCAGCGGGCTGGCCGGGGGCGATACCGGCGGCCTGCGCCCGGTGGTCTCGGGCAGCAACAGGTCCATCGCGTGCGCCGTCGCGGACCGGTAGAAGTCAAAGAGCGCCGTCAGCGCCAATGTCAGTTCCGCACCGGGCAGGTCAGCGGCCAAATCGCTGCCGTAGGCCCGGAGCAGGTCGTGCAGCCCGTACCCGGCGGCCAGCGGATGAATGAGATGAGCTCCGGCGAGCTGCCTGAGTATGGCGCCGGCCTGGGCGGGCGCCAGGCCGGTCAGGGCCGCCGCCGCGTACTCATCGACCGCGGGGCCAGGATGCACGCTGATGAGCTGGAATGTGAGGGCCGCTGCCTGGTCGAGGTGCTTGCACGACCATGAGAACACCGCCCGGATCGCTGTGCCCGGATCTCCGCCGGCGCTGAGCAGGTCAAGCCGTCCTTGCTGGCCGGCCAGCTCATCGGCCAGCGCGGCCAGCGGCGTCGCTGGCCGCGCGGCCGCGAGTTCGGCGGCTACCCGCAGCGACAGCGGCAGACGCGAGCAATGGTCAGCCAGCCCCGCGGCTGCCTCGGGATCGCGGTCGACCCTGTCCCCGATCAGCGCCCGCAGCAAGGTGACCGCATCGGCTGGCGGAAGCGGGTCAAGCTGGAGCCGGTGCGCGCCGTCCCTCGCCACCAGGCCGGCGAGCGAATCCCGGCTCGTCACCAGCGTCAGGCAGCCGCCAGAACCAGGCAGGAGCGGGCGTACCTGTTCGGCCGAGCCGGCGTTGTCGAGCAGGATCAGCATTCGTCGGCCAGCCAGCAGGCTGCGGTACCTCGCTGCTCGCTCCCCCAGGTCCTCAGGAACATCCGGCCCGGTAAGACCGAGCGCGCGCAACAGGCCGGCCAGGGCGTCGGCGGTCGGCACCGGCTGACCGGGATCGTAGCCGCGCAGGTTGGCGTAGAGCTGCCCGTCAGGGAAGTCGTCCGCGGTCAGGCAAGCCCAGTGCACCGCCAGCGCGGTCTTGCCGACCCCCGGCGTTCCTGAGATGACGCACACCCCAGGACCCGGCCGGCCAAGGAGCCGGCCAAGGACCACGAGCTCGGTTGATCGGCCGGTGAACTGCGGTACGTCGGCCGGCAACTCCCGTGGCGTCGGTACGGACGCCGCTGGCGCAGCCAAGAGCAATGCGTCGTCCCGGCGAAGGATCTGCCGGTGCAACGAGGTCAACTCCGTCCCTGGGTCGACGCCGAACTCCTCCGACAGCTTCCGCCTGGTCTGCTCGAACCACCGCAGCGCGTCAGGTTGCCGCCCCGACCGGTAGAGCGCGACCATAAGCTGCGCCGCTATCCGCTCGTCGCCCGGGTAACTAGCGGCCTGCTCGGTCAGATCGCCGATCAGCGAGCCGTGCTGGCCCTGCCGCAGCAGGACATCGTTGAAGTCGAGCACGGCGGCCAGTCGCTGAAGCTCAAGCGTGTCCCGCATCGTGCGCAGCCAGGCACCGTCAAGCCCGGCCAGCGCAGGCCCCCGCCACTCCTTGATCGCGGCCCGGAGGCACTCGGCTCGGGTGGCATCGTCATGCGCTGCCGCGGCGGCGGCCACCTGACCGCGGAACCGATACAAGTCGACGTGGTCTTCGGCGACCTCAAGCTGATAGCCGCCCGCCCGGCGGGTCAGTGCCGCGCCCCCGGTGCCAGCCAGCGCTGCTCGCAGCTTCCCCATGTATCCGTAGAGCAAGTTGCGCACCGACGCCGGAGGTTCCTCGCCCCAGACCCGGTCGATCAGGCGCTCGGTCGGCACTACCCGGTTGAGGTCAAACAAGAGGACGGCCAGTACCGAGCGCTGAATGGCGTGCCCAATCTCGACGCGCCTTCCCGAGGTATGCGCCTCTACAGGTCCGAGAACCCGGAATTCCATCAGCACCCCCGGGATCAACTGCCGCGAGTTGATCAGCTGGCGCCGTTCAAGTTATCGGACTTAGCGGCACCCCGCCTGGTTTGTCCGCAAAACCTTTCTTCCACATTTGCTCAACGTCGCCGCCCGATAGTGGACTTCGCCGCGTGCCCAGGCGGCCCACCGAGAAGGGCGCACCGCAATGCCGACTCGCCGTACTGCGAATATCGGGACTATCTGGAAGGGCCGGGCAATGCGCCGGGTCCGTGCCCGTGGTCGCTCCTGGCCAGCAGTCTTGCTGGGACCGGTCATGGTGGCGGCGTCCTCAGTGGTGCCGGCGACCATTACCGTGGCGGGCGCCGCCGCCGTGGCGACGGTGGCGGCGACGGTACGGGCCAAGCCGGCCGAGGCGGCGGGCGCCACGGTGCTCATCTTGTCGACAAGCGTGAGCGGCGGTACGTCGAGCGCGGAGGCGCAGGCGGCATCGAGCCTTGGCGCAACCGTGACGGTGGCGGCGCCGGCGACCTGGGACGCGATGACGACAGCCCAGTTCAAGACCTACTCGGCGCTGGTGATCGGTGACCCGTCCAGCGGGGGGACCTGCGCGACCACGGCGCCCTCTGACGCCGTCTCTACCGCCGCGACCTGGGGTGCGGCGGTGACCGGGAATGTGTCGGTGCTCGGCACCGCGCCGGTCGAAGCGGGTAGTGCCGGCGGCAAGCTGGCGACCGACGGAATCTCGTATGCGCTGTCTGGCAGCGGCACCGGGCTCTACGTCTCGCTGAACTGCGAGTACTCGAGCGCGAGCGCGGGGACGAACGTGCCGTTGCTCGCGCACGTCGCGAGCGGCGGGTTCAACGTGACCGGGCAGTCGGCCAGTTGCTCGTCGAACGCCGGGACCGTGAATACCTGGGCGACGGTAGCTGACGCCCAGTTCCGCGGCCTCACCAGCGCCGCCATCGGACCATGGTCATCGCCGGCCTGCTCGGTAGAAGAGACCTTCACGGCGTGGCCGGCGGGCCTGGGCGGACTCGCGTACGACAGTGCGGCGACCCCGGCGACCTTCACCGCTTCGGATGGTGCGCCGGGCCAGGCTTACGTGCTGGCCGGAGCCCTGCCGTCAGCCGGGACGACCGGCCTGGCGCCGTCGACGGGCGGTGAGGTGCCTGCCGGTACCACGGTGGGCGGCGCCAACTCCGCGGCCCCCGCCGACACGCAAGCGTCAGCGGGCGATCCGGTGAACACCGAGAACGGCGACTTCAGCCAGTCCGCTACCGACTTCAGCATCGCGACGACCGGACCCGACCTGACCTTCAGCCGGACGTATGACGCGCTGATCGCGCAGCAGCAGACGCAATCGGGGTCGCCGGGGCGGCTGGGCTATGGCTGGACGGACAACTGGGCCACGTCGCTGAGCACGGGCCGGTCGACGCCAGGAGACATTTACACGATCGACGGCCTGAAGACCAATACCGGCAATGGCGGCCTGCCGACCAAGGCCGCGATGAACCTTCCAGCCAGCGTTCATACGAGCGGCGGCGATACCTACATCACCGATACGCAGGGCAACCGGATCGAGGAGATCCCGGGAACGTCGAAGACCCAGTGGGGCATCTCGATGACAGCCGGGCACGAATACACGGTCGCCGGAAGCGATTCCGGTGCGTCGGGTGATTCCGGCAATGGCACGCTTAACACCAGGGCGCTGCTCGACCAGCCCGGTGGGGTGGCACTCGATGGCTCGGGTGACTTGTATATCGCCGACACCGCCAACGACCGCGTGGCCGAGATCCCCGCGGCTTCCGGCACCCAGTGGGGCACTATCGCCATGACCGCGAACGATCTTTACACCGTGGCCGGCCGGCCAGGCCAGGGCGCTGTCGGTAACGACAACAAGCCAGCCACGACGTCTGACCTCGCCTTGCCGACGCAGGTTTTTACCGGCGGCAACGCGGGCGGGAACCTCTACATCGCCGACACGGTAAACGACCGGATTCAGATGGTCTCGGCGACCAGCCAGACGCTGTGGGGCCAGACGATGACCGCCAACGATGTCTACACGGTGGCTGGCAGCGCGGCCGGGACCATCGGGTCGGCCGGGGACGGGCAGAACGCGCAGACCACGGCGCTGCTTTTCGAACCCCAGGACGTATGCATCAGCTCCGCCGGTGACATGTACATAGCCGACACGCTGAACGAGCGGGTCCAAGAGGTGCCTAAGGCTACCGGCACCGAATGGGGCGTCTCCCAGACCGCCGATGACATGTACACGATCGTCGGCAGCGCGGCAGGCAACGCGGGATCATCGCCCAACGGCACCGCGGCGGCCTCCGCGCTCCTCAGCAACCCGGTCGGCATCGCCTGCCAGGGAAGCACCCAGCTGTATGTGACCGACAGCGGCGACAACGAGATCCAGGAGGTGCCGAGCGCGGCGGTCACCGCCTGGGGCGTGACGATGGCGGCGGACAAGATCTACACGATCGCTGGCAGCGTGGCTGCCACCCAGGGCTTCTCTGGCGATGGGGGAGCGGCCGCCTCGGCGCTGCTCGATGGCCCGGCGGGTACCGTCGCGTTCGATTCCTCGGGGAATCTGGACCTAGCCGACACCGAGAACGACGAGGTCCGCCAGGTTAGCAAGACCAGTTTCGCAATCTCTGACTACGCCGGCGGCGCAGGCACGTTCGATCAGGAAGGCGACGGCGGCACTGCGGTCAACGCCGCGCTGAACACTCCCGGCGGTATCGCCTCGGATCCCGCCGGTGACGTATTCGTCGCCGACGCCGCCGGCAACCGGGTACAGGAGATAGCCGCGTCGAGCCACACTCAGTTCGGGATCGCAATGACCGCGGGAGATGTCTACACGGTCGCGGGCAGCGCCGGCGGGTACCTGGGCGACAGCGGCAATGGCGGGAAGGCCACGTCGGCGCTGCTGAACGCTCCGGTCAGCCTCGCGTTCGACGGCGCGGGCAACCTGTACATCGACGACGACGGCAACTGCCGGATCCAGGAAGTATCCGCGAGCACAGATAACATCTCCACGGTCGCGGGCAGCGCCAGCGGCAACTGCGGAAACTCGGGGAACGGCGGTCCGGCGACCTCGGCGCTGCTGTCCGATCCGTTCGCCGTCGCGGCCGACGCGGCCGGGGACATCTTCATCGCGGGCGGTTCAACGAACCAGGTCCAGGAGGTGCCCGCATCCACCGGTAACGGGATGACCAAGGGCGACATCTACACGATCGCCGGCAGCACCGACGGCTCCGCGGGCAGCACCGGTGACGGCGGCCCGGCCACCTCCAGCCTGCTGAGCGATCCGGCCGGCGTCACTGTCGATGCCGCGGGCAACATCTACGTCGCCGACGCATCCAACTACCGGATTCAGGAAATCGCCGGGTCTACCCACACCCAGTTCGGCCACGCCATGACCAAGGGCGACATCTACCCGATTGCCGGACAGACGGGCGATTTCGGAAATAGTGGTGACGGCGGCCCGGCGACTTCGGCGAACCTGGACCTCACCGGCCAGCTCGCGCTGGATTCGTCCGGCGACCTGTATATCACCGACCAGGTCAACAACCAGATCCGTGAGGTCGCCGCGGCCAACGGCACCCAGTGGGGTCAGCTCATGACCGCCGGCGACATCTACACCGTCGCGGGCAGCACGGCCGGAACCTCGGGCTCATCCGGTGACGGCGACCCGGCCACGTCAGCACTGCTGAATCAGCCTGAAGGCATCGGCGTCGACCCGGCCGGTGACCTCTTCATCACCGATGCCAACGACGAGACCCTGCGCGAGGTCACGGCGACCTCCACGCCTGTGTTCGCCGAGAGCCCGGTGTTCGAGAACCCGCAGGCCGGCGGGGTCACGGTCAGCCAGGCCGACGGCTCCCAGGTCACCTTCTACCCCAAGTCCGGCAGCAGCTGCGCCGCCCCGTACACCCAGGCGGCGGGCGGATACTGCACCTTGCCGCTCGACGCCGGCGCCTCGCTAACCTTCAGCTCAGGCAGCAACACCTACGCGTTCGTCCCGTCGCCCGGCGACGACGCCTACACCTACTCGCAGAACGGGCAGCTTGTCAGCGAGACCGACCCCGGCGGCGACACCGCGACGATGACCTATCAGTCGCCCGCGCCCGGATCCGGAGCCTGCCCCGCGACGGCCGCTTCCTGCGAGACGATCACGTCGGCGTCTGGTCGCGCGCTCGTGATCGGGTCCAACGGCAGCGGCCTGATCACGTCGGTCACCGATCCGATGGGCCGCGCCTGGAACTACGGGTATTCCGGCGGGAACCTGACCTCGGCCACTGACCCGATGGGCAAGGTCACCAGCTACGCCTACGGGCAGGGCTCGACGGGCAATCCGCTGCTGGCCAGCGACCTGCTCACGATGACGTCTCCTAATGCCCAGCCAGGCGGCCCTGACGCGGGCGACTCGACGGTGAACGTCTACAACGCGGCTGGCCAGGTGACGAGCCAGACCGACCCGATGGGGTTCAAGACCACCTTCAGCTACTGCGTCAATGCCACGACCGGTAACTGCCTGGACGCCGCGACCGGCACCGGCTACGTCACCGTCACCGATCCGGACGGCAACGCCACCGTCTACGGCTACACCCAGGGCGCGCAGACCTCCGAGGCGGCCTGGACCGCCGGGACCACGATGGCAGCGGAGGAGGACTACGTGCCCGCGCAGACGGCATCAGGGCCGAACGCGGGCACTCAGCTCGACAACGTAGCTTCCGATGGCCTGGGCAACATCACGGCGAACACCTTCGACGCGGCCGGGAACAACACGTCGTCATCGGCGCCGGACGGCATCGGCAACCAGACCGGTACCACCACCGATTCGTACACCAGCCTGAACCAGATCAACTGTGACGGTACGGTGCAGGCGGCTGGCACCGGCTGCGCGAGCGCGAACGCGCCGGCGGCGGTCACGCCCGGCGGGGTGATCACTCCGCCGGCCTCGGTCCCTCCGCTCGGCGAGACCTGGAGCCTGCTCGACACCCACGGAAACGAGCTCTACTCCACGACCGGTGTCTATCCGCCGGGCGGCGGCTCCGCCTCGTACTCGACTACCACCTACCAGCTCTTCAAGGGCAACAGCGTCACGCTGAACGGCAATACCATCACCTGCACGGCGGCCCCGCCGTCGGCGTCGCGGCCGTGCGCCACGATCGCACCGGACGGCACCGTCACCCAGCTCGGCTACAACTTCCGGGGCGACCTGACCTCCAGTTCGGCGCCTGACGGCAACGGCACCGAGCTAGCGACGACGACGTACACCTATAACGTCGACGGCCAGCAGACGACGGAGACAAGCCCCGATGGCAACCTGACCGGAGCAAACGCGGGGAATTACACCACCACCACCTTGTATAACAGCGATGGCCTGCCAATGACCGTGACCGCGGGCGGCGCCACCGGGCACACCGTCACCCCGCGGGTCACTACCTACGGCTACGACGCGGACGGCAACCAGACGACCGTCCAGGACGCTCGCGGCTTCACGACCACGACGACGCCTAACGCCGACGACAGACCCGCGCTGGTCAAGGACCCGGACGGCAATGCGACGCTGACCTGCTACGACGGTGACGGCAACGTCGCGCAGACGGTTCCGCCCGTCGGGGTGGCGGGCCAGAACCTCACGGCGGCCTCGTGCCCGACCGCCTACCCGGCCGGCTACGCTCCCGCGACGCACCTGCTGGCCTCGGACGCGACCATGTCCACCTTCGACGGCCTTGGCCAGCAGATCGCGACGTACACCCCGGCGCCCGCCGGCCAGACCGGATTCGAGACGACCACCAACGGCTACGACAGCGACGGCGACCTGGTCACCACGACCGCTCCGCCTACGACAAACGGCGGCCAGAACCAGGTCACCACCCAGGCCTACGACGCGGCCGGGAACCTGGCCTCGATCACGACCGGGTCAGGGACCTCAGCGGCGTCGACTACGTCCTTCTGCTACGACCCGAACAGTGACCAGACCGCGGTCGTCGCCCCCGACGGCAACAGTTCAGGCACCGCCTCCTGCGAAACCTCGTCTCCATGGGCCGTCTCGTCCGGTTCCTTCCCGACCCAGGCGGCCTACCAGACCACCTACAGCTACGACTCGGACGGGGACGTGGTGTCGAGTACCAGCCCGGCCACCAGCGCCGCGCCGAGCGGAGCGACGACCACCGAGACGTACAACTCGTCCGGGGACACGCTGACCAGGACTGACCCCAACCGCGTCACCACGACCTGGACGTACAACCCGTCGGACCAGCCGACGGCGGTCAGCTACTCGGGCTCGTCGGCGCACTCGGTCAGCTACAGCTACGACGCCGACGGTAACCAGACCGGCATGGCCGACACGACCGGGTCCTCGGCGTTCACCTACGACCCGTTCGGCGAGCTGACCTCCACTCAGAACGGCGCCGGCCGGACCACCGGCTACGGATTCAATGCCGACGGGCAAGTGACTGGCATTACTTACCCGCTCCCGGCGGGAGCGACGTGGGCAACCAGCAGCACGGTGAACTACGGCTACGACAACGCAGACTTGCTGAACTCGGTCACCGATTTTAATAACCACCAAATTTCAGTTGGAAATAATGCGGACGGTCTGACCAATTCGCTTGGCCTCGGCTCGTCCGGCGACACCATCACGACCACCTATGACCCGACCGATACCCCAGCGCTGATCAGCCTCAAGAACGCCACCTCGACGCTGCGGTCCTTCGCCTACTCAGACGCGCCCGCCGGCACCGTGCTTTCTGAGACCGACACCCCGTCCTCGCCCTCATCTCCGGCTACCTACACCTATGACGCCAAGAGCCGGGTCACCTCAATGAAGCCGGGCACCGGAACCAAGCTGAGCTACGGGTACGACCCGTCTGGGAACCTGACCACGCTGCCGGCCGGCGCGGCCGGCGGCTATGACCACGACAGCGAACTGACCTCATCGGCGCTGGCGGGCACCACCACCAGTTACAGCTACAACGCGGACGGCGAGCGGCTCGGCGCGACTCAAGGCGGGACCGCGACGATCTCGGCCGCCTGGAACGGCGCTGGCCTGCTCACCTCCTACAACAACGCCGCCGCGAACATGACGGCGGCGTCCTACGACGGGAACGGCGACCGCGCCACCGCCACCGTCAGCGGCTCGGGAACGCAGGCGTTCACCTGGAACCAGGTTTCCGCGATCCCGCAGCTCATCATGGACGCGAACAACGCGTACATCTACGCGGGCGGCACCGCCCCGGCCGAGCAGGTCAGCCTGTCCGCCGGCGCCATCACCTACCTCACCGCCGACGCACTCGGCTCGGTCCGCGGCACCGTCAGTACCAGCGGCGCTCTCACCGGCACCGCTAGCTACGACGCCTGGGGCAACCCGGTTACCTCAGCCGGCCTGACGGCGAGCACCCCGTTCGGCTACGCGGGCGGCTACACCGACCCGGACGGCCTGATCTACCTGCTGAACCGGTACTACGACCCGGCCACCGGTGCCTTCATCTCGGTCGATCCCGCCATCAGCCAGACCTACGAGCCCTACGCCTACGCCGGCGACAACCCGGTATCCCGCACCGACCCCGCCGGCCTGTTCTGGTGGACCTACGAAACCATCAGAACCGTAAGCCAGCTAAGCCAGGACAACTACACCGATTTCTCGGCCAAAATGGCCGGGGAGCTGGAGAAGGTCGCCAACGAGCGGGTAGCGAAGCATATCGACACTGTCAGCAAGTTCCTAGCCTGGCTGGGGACTGCTCTCGCCGTCTTCATCCCGAGCCATCCACATATCGCGCTGATAATAGCCTTCATAAGCACCACGATTGCGATCGTCTCAGCCAAGCGTCTGATTAGGCTGGTCAGATGGGTTAAGAAGTGGTTCCGTAAAGGGAAGCACGCGGGCTTCTACGTCACCGATTTCTCGTCCCTGTTGACTCCGAATTCCTATGCAGGTACGACAAGAAGAAGTTGCCAATCTAGCAGGATCTCTTGCGGATCGCCGCACGACGGCCGCCATCAGCATGAAATCTGGCCTTAACCGTAAGGCGACGCGGATGACGACTATGGGCGAGGAACAGAAGGCCGCGGCGCTGGCCAGGACGGCGCAACTGCTCGGAATGGACGGCGAGCTGTCCAGGCAATTGCTGGATCAGCTGTGGGATCAGGCGTTCGAAGAAGGCCGGCTCGCCGCACTGGATAGGCTCCAGGACCAGTTCTGCGTGTGCATCAAATGCGTCGACTGGTGGCCACGGTATCCAAACAGTTCGTAGCACGACCGGCGACCGGCGAGCGGAGCCTCTGCCCTGGGGAGCGCAGGCCTCGTCCGTCGGCCGCCATTTCAGAATGAGTGATCGCTAATCGTAGAACTGGCTATTCCAGAGAGTGCAGCCGTCCACAGTGTCTAGATCGAGGTTGACGTAGCTCCCCGCTCCGTCCTGGCCGTTCGGGAGCACAGATTCCATGCAGGCAGCGTTGTTGCCGTACTGAGCCTTGTTTGACCAGTAGAGATTGATCAGGTATCCGTTGTGGTCCACGAAGATCGAGCCGTTCGATCCGCCGACTCCGGTTTGCACGACGTTGCAGCTGCCTATGACTCCCCGGCTTCCGACGCCGCCTGACCCGTTGCCAGTGGCAAGGCAATAGCCGTTACCGAACCCACCCTCGTACCGGAGCTGGACGATATCCCAGCCCAGGTATCGCTGGTCGAATACCGGGTTGGCGAAGGGGCAGTTGTCTTCGACCATGCCGCCGTTGCAGCGCCCGGTTATCTGCTCTTCGGCGAATTCTTCGTTGGTGTTTCCCAGGGCGTCAAGCGCCACTTGATTGCCCTGTCCTCCGTCGGCCCAGTCATCCAGGCAATACACAGTCGTTGATCCGTCATAGCAGAACGAGGGATTTCCGTCCTGCGCATGCGCTAGACCGGTACCGGCGATGCCGGTCAGGCCGGCGACGGCGAAACTCGCGACGATCGCGGTCCTTAAGAAGACGGACAGCTTTCTCCGCGCCGCGAAGTTTCTGATTCCCGATTTCATAGGTCACCTCTCTGACGACGTGTCGTACGGGTATTGCGGAGCCGAATTCAAAGGTAACGGGCGCAAATATGCGGAGAACAGGAAGTCTTACCGGGATTCTGATCGGTAAAGTTCCTGTGCCCCGTTGAGGAGCGTGCGCAGCTTCGCCCGTACCGGCCCGGCGCTGGGATGACGGAGGTCATCGAAGATGGCGACGGCTTGTTTCCAGGCATCGCGGGCGGCGGCCGGGTCGGCCGCGGCGAGGTAGGCATCACCGAGATGATCGAAGATCACAGCCTGAAGCCTGATCTCGCCGTAGCTCTGGTAGATGCCAAGGACTTCCAGGTAATTCGCGATCGCATCGCCATGACGGCCGAGGTGGTGGTGTGCGTAACCGATGCTGTCGAGCGCGGCGGCCTCGATGTACCGCGCGAAAGGCTCATTGGCGCTGCCGATGAGGGCGAGGGCTTTCTCGCATGAGGCCAGGCCCTGCTCGTAGTTCCCGAGCAAGAGATAACACCAGCCGATGTCGTTGAGCGCTCTGGCCGCACCGACATGCTGCCCGGCCGCCTGGTAGGCCGTGAGCGCGCGCTGCAAGCAGGCCAGCCCTTGCGCGGGATCGCCCAGCTCGATCAGCGTCGCGGCGAGCGCCAGCTCGACGTCGGCCAGGACGGTCTGGTCTCCGGACCCGCCCACCAGCGCCGCGGCCCGCTGGAGATGACCGCGGGCCTCGGCGTAGCGGCCACCGGTCGACAGCGCTCGTCCCAGATGACGGTGGATGTAGCCCTGCCCGGCCTGGTCGCCGGCTCGCTCGGCGGCGGCCAGCACGATCTGGCCGGTGGCGACCTGTTCCTGCCAGCGCCTCCACTGATCGGGGAACACTTCGACGGACCAGGCCAGCTGCCAGGCGTGGGTCGTGAACCCGTTGCTCGCCGCCAGCGAGATGACGGCGAAGAGCACGGCCTGCTCGGCGTGGCTCCACGCCTTGGCCTGTTCCAGGTCGGCCAGCGGCACACCGGTGACTCCCGCCGACGCTTCCGGCGGGGTCGGCGGCCGACCGGTGGCAAGGCACATCAGGGTCGCCTGGTGGGCGGTGAGCAGGTAGTGGTCGAGTACCCGGCGGATGGCGGCGCGCCGTTCGCCCGCGCTGTCCTGGGCATCGGCTTGCTCGGCCGCGTAGGCGCGTAGCAGGTCGTGCAGGACATAGGCCTCGGGTTGCTCCCGGGCTACCCGGTCTTCCCCCAGGCGACGGGCCAGCAGGTCGCGGGCCTCTTCCGGGTCGAGCAACCCGACCGCCAGGGGAACTGCGCCATCCAGCGCGACCAGGTCAGTCAGCTTGCTCCGGCTGGTCACCAGCACAGCCGATCCGGCCGTGCCCGGCAGCAGCGGCCGGACGTCGCTCGCGTCACCGACGTTGTCCAGGATAATCAGAATGCGCTTGCCGGCCAGCGTGCTCCGGTACAAGCCGAACTGGGCATCGGTGTCCGAGGGGATGCGCGCGGGCGGCACCTGCAGGGCATCAAGGAAACGGCGCGCGACCGCCGCGACGTCGACCCGATCTTCCGCCGGGCCGAAGCCGCGCAGGTCCGCGTAGAGCTGTCCGTCAGGAAACTCAGCGGCATGCTCGTGCGCCCACTGCACCGCGAGCGCGGTCTTGCCAACCCCGGCCATCCCGCCGATCGCCGAGATGACGACCGTACCGCGGCCGGGCGATCCCGATTCCCCGAGCGCAGCGGTCAGGAAGTCCAGTTCGGCGGTCCTGCCGGTGAAATGACGTAACCCGGCCGGCAACTGACGCGGCGCCGGAATGCACGTGTCCCGCTGGACGCACTGACCAGCTAATCCAGCCTCAGCCAGGTCGGCGTCGATCTCGTCACGGCCGGATCCCAGCCGGCGGCCGGTTCCGGCGATGAAGTCGGCTCTGACCGCGTCGGGCAGGTCAAGGGCATCGGCCAGGCGGCGCAGAGTGTCTTGGTACGGCCAGCGTGAACGGCCGCGTTCCAGGTTGCGGATGGTACGCACATGCAGCCCGGATCGTTCCGCCAGCTCTTCCTGGGAGATGCCAGCCGATCGCCGGCACGCGCGCAACTGAACCCCGAACTGACTGTCGCCCTCGCCCATGCCCCGCTCCTGGACAGTGCTGAAGCTATCGCAGCACTCGTCGGCAACCCCCGCATCGACGATACCTTGCGTAAAGCTTGACGCGGCCCGCGCAAATCTTTCTAAATAAATATTGGCTTGAAAATTTTGCGCGGCTTCAGGCCCTGCTTTCCTGAGGCTGCTCAGCTTCAGGCCGACCCAAGGCTGCCCAGGATGCCGAGGGTCTGGCCTCCGTCGAGCACGATGTTCTGGCCGGTGATGTAGGCGGCGTCTGGTGAGGCCAGGAAGGCGACCGCGGCCGCTATGTCGGCTGGCTGGGCGAAGCGGCCCAGCGGGATTGTCTTGAGGTATTCGGGTCCGAGCACCGCGTCCCTGGTGACCAGCGCGGCGAGCGGAGTGTCGGCGACGCCGGGGGCGACGCCGTTGACCCGGATGTTGTGCCGGGCCAGGTCGATGGCGGCCGACCGGACCAGCGCCCAGACGGCTGCCTTGGTGACGTTGTAGACGGCGTGGGTCTCCTCGACGAACCAGGCGTTGATCGAGGTCGTGCAGATGATCGAGCCGCCGCCGCTGGCCTTCATAGCCCGGGCGGCCTCGACGACGCAAGCCATGGTGCCGTCCACGTTGACGGACATGTGGCGGCGCCAGTGCTCCTCGGTCATGTCCAGCAGCCCGAGCGGGTCGGCGATGCCGGCGTGGGCGCACATCACGTCGATGCGGCCGAATTCGGCCACGCATTGCCCGACCGCGCGGCGGCAGTCGTCACGGACGGACACGTCGCCGGTGAAGGCGACGCAGCGCGGGCCGCGTCCGGTCACGGCCTGCGCCAGCCGGTCAGCGTTCCGGTCGAAGGCGATTACCCGGGCGCCCTCGTCGAGGAACCGCTCCACGATCCCGAGCCCGATGCCCTGCGCGGCGCCGGTGACGACGACGGCCTGGCCTTCGAATCGCCCCACGATGAGTCTCCCTCCTGGCCGGGCGGGCGGCCTGCTGACACGGCCGCCCGCCCGAGCGACTGACCTTAGCGCTCGCCTCCGGGCGGGGGCAGCTGACCTGGCGCGACGAGCCGTTCCTCGATCGCGTCCTCGACGGCCTCGCCCATGGCGACGCCCGCGAGCCGCAGATCATTGGCCCGGTTGCCGCGGTACACGGTGAAGACGACGATCACGCCGATGGCCAGCCAGCCCAGGACGATGAACGGAGCGATCCCGACCGGCCAGGCCGGCAGGGGATTGACGGAGTAGTAGACCACGACCAGCAGCGCGAGGGTCCCGATCGCGGGGATCACGATGTGCTTGAGAACGCTGAAGTCATCGGGATGTTCGCGCTTGTAGAACACGTAGAGGCCGACGTTGGCGACGATGTACACGAAGGCCAGCGCGAACGTGAACCAGGTACCGGTCACGTTGTACACGTTGGCAACGCCGATGAAGATCGGCAGGATCAGGCCGAGCAGCACGTTAATGCCGGTCTGCAGGATGACGGCGTTGACCGGCGTCTGCCGCTTGGGATCGATCTTGAGCAGCCAGGCGGGCAGCGCCTTGGCCCGCGCCATGCCGTACAGGAACCGGGTCGAGGCGTTCGTGCACGCGATCGAGACCGCGATCGCCGAGTTGAACAGCGCGAACAGCACGATCCACCAGGCCCCGCCCCAGTACCGCTGGCCGAGCACGAACGCCGGAAGCTGGGTCGAGCCCGCGAAGGTCTTCGCCGCCGGAGCGCCGCCGGTCAGAAGGTCGGTGCCCCAGCCTGAGGTCTGGCCCCACGAGACCAGCACCAGGAAGACGCCCATGATCAGGATCGAGCCCATGACCGCCCGGGGAACGGTCTTCTTCGGCTCGTGGCTCTCCTCGGCCAGCGGCGCGGCGGCGTCCCACCCGGTGATCGCGAAGATCGCGAAGACCACTCCGAGGAACAGGCCGTGCGGATTGTGGAAGGTCAGCCAGTGGAAGTTGACGCCACCGGGGCCGGGGCTGGCGAACCCGTTGACGGCCAGCGCGATCACGATCAGCGCCTCGACCACTCCGAGGACGATCAGCAAGCGCACCGAGAGCTCGACCCCGCGCCAGCCGGTGTAGCCGACGAACAGGATCAGGAAGATCATGAACCACCACCACTGGAAGGTGATGTTGTACTCCGCCTTCAGCGCTGACTGCAGCGTCGAGCCCATAAAGGACCCGACCTGCGCGATGACGACGGGATAGAACAGCAGGTACACCCAGGCAACCAGGAAGCCCCACCGCCCGCCGAGCGACCTGGAGACGAACGTGTAGTAACTGCCGGTCGAGGACAGGTGCCTGGAGAACTGGGCCAGCACGTAGCCGAGGAACAGGGCGATGACGAACGCGCCGAGGTAGGCGAGCGGTGCGGCGATGCCGGCGTTCAGCACGATGAACGGGACCGTGAACATGCCGGCGATGGCCGGAGCGATGCTCGTCACGCTCTGCATCAGCACGCCGGGGAGATTGATAACGCCCTTCTTCAGGGTGCCTTCCTGCGGCGTCACGTCCGCGGAAGTTGTAGACGGGGTCATGGCCGTGCCTCCTTGATCAAGAACTCTTCGTAGGCGTGCTCCGGTTTGGCTGACTCGTGGACCACCGCGCGGATCGCGCGGAGCATGGCGGCCGGCTGGTCGCTCTGGAAGATGTTGCGGCCCATGTCGACGCCGGCCGCTCCGTCCTCGATGGCCCGGTAGGCCATCGTCAGGGCCTCGAGTTCTGGCAGCTTCTTGCCGCCTGCCATCACGACCGGCACCGGACAGGCCGACGTGACAGTGTCGAAGCCTTCGTCGCAGTAATAGGTCTTGACGACGTGGGCGCCCAGCTCGGCGCAGATCCGGACCGCGAGCCGCAGGTAGCGCGCGTCCCTGGTGAGCTCGCGGCCGACCGCGGTGACCGCGAGCACCGGGACGCCGGCTCGCAGGCCCTCGTCCACCAGGCGGGTCATGTTGTGCACCGACTGGGTTTCGTTCTCGCCGCCGATGAAGACCTGGACCGCGACGGCGCAGGCGTTCAGCCGGACCGCGTCCTCCATGGCCACGGCGACCTGCTCGTTGGACAGCTCTTTGAGCACGCTCGGGCCGCCGCTGGCCCGGAGCACGATCGGCACGTTCGCGGTCGGCGGGATCGTGGACCTGACCATGCCCCGCGTGGTCATCAGCGCGTCGGCGAAGCCGAGCAGGGGCACGATCGACAGGTCAACGCGCTCCAGCCCGGTCGTGGGCCCCTGGAAGTAGCCGTGGTCGATGGCCAGCATCACGGTGCGGCTGGTGGCGGCCGGGAAAATCCTGGTCAGGCGGCTCTGCATGCCCCAGTCCAGGCCGCCCGCGCCCTTGAGCGGGTTGACCTGGGGCCGCGCTGGGACGTGCGCCTGGAACCGCGCGCCGTCAGTGAGATCCTCGGTGTCGGGCATGGGTTCTTCCTCCGTCGGTCTTTTCTGGCTGCGGTCAGGCGCCGGCCGCTCGCCACAGGGGGTTGAGCAGGCCGTCCTCGCTCGCGGCGAGCATCCGCTCGTACACCTGCCGCCAGTTGGCGTAACGCTCGTCGTAGATCGCGGTCGCTTGGGGTGCGGGCTCGAACGTTCCTGAGCGGACCCGCAGGTCGGACTCGAGCTCGGTGAGGCTGGCGTAGATTCCGGCGCCGGCTCCCGCGCAGATGGCCGCGCCGAGCGCGCTGCTCTCCCTGACCGCCGGAACGTGCACCGGGACGCCGGTCACGTCCGCGATGATCTGCGGCCAGAGCGTGCCCTTGGCGGCGCCGCCGGTGAAGACGAGGTCAGTGAAGGTGACGCCGGTCAGCTCGGTGAGGATGTCACGGTGCCCGCGCGCGACGTAGGCGGCGGCCTCCTCGATGGCCCGCACGCAGGCGCTGCGGCCAGAGCCGGCTGGGTCGGACAGATCGAAGCCCAGGAAGGACGGAGCCGCGTGAACCCACCGGCGGGCGTTCATCAGGTTCGACATGATGGCGAGCACGCCGCCGGAGCCGGGAGGTATCCCCGCGGCCCCTTCCTCCATGACGACGTAAGGGTCGACGCCGCGCTCCTGGGCTTGCGCCGCTTCGGCGTGGCAGAACGCGTCGCGGAACCAGCGCATGCTCATCCCGCAGTAGAAGCCGATGCCCTCGACCATCCACTGGCCGGGAATCACGTGGCAGAGCGTGCGCAGCCGGGTCTTGCTGTCGATGAGCGGCTGGTCGACCAGGATCGTGTTCTGCCAGAAGGTGCCGCCGACGACGGTGTACTCGTTCTCGCGCGCGCCCGCCCCGAGCAGGCCGAGCTGGGTGTCGGCGCCGCCGGCCACCACCGGCGTCCCGGCTCGCAGCCCGGTCTCCTCGGCGGCGCGCCTTGTGACGGTGCCGATGACTGTGCCGGGGTCGGTTACCGGCGGCAGGATCTCGGTGTCGATGCCGCAGATCCTGGCGATCTCCGGCGACCAGGTCCGGTCCGCCAGCGAGAACATCCCCGAACTGGACCCGCAGGAAGGCTCGGTGGCGAGCACTCCGGACAGCCTGGTCGCGATCCAGTCGCTGAGCATGCCCAGGCCCCTGGTGGCCGCCAGGATGTCGGGCCGGTGCCTGACCAGCCAGCGGAGCCGCGCGGGCGAGGTGATCGACACCCAGTCACCGCCGGTGGCGTAGATGCGCTCGGCCGAGCCGTCGGCGATCAGCTCGGCCGCCTCCTGCGCCGATCGGCTGTCGACGTTCGGGCAGGCCCAGATCTCCTGGCCGGCCGCGTCGTACAGCACGATGCCCTCGCGCATGCTGGTGGCGGCGACGGCCCGCACGTCCTCGCCGGTGGCTCCGGCCTGGCCGAGCGCGTCCGCGATGCAGGCCGCGATCAGCCGCCAGTTCGCGGCGACGTCGAAATCCTGGCCGCCAGGGACGCCCGGTGGCTCGGAGTGGATCCATTCACGAAGGCTGGCCGCGATTTCAATGCCTTTTTCTGAGAAAAGCATTGCGCGGCAGCTTCCAGTGCCCGCGTCTATGGCGAGGAGATAACTGCCGGTCATGACCGCCTCCCGCCCCTTCGAAGACCTCGGGGTTGACCACGGCCGCGGGCCGGTGCCCGGCCAGCGTCGCGGCGATGGCCTCGGCCGCGAGGCGGGCGCCGCGCGTCAGCGTCTCTTCGGTGGCGCCGCCGATATGCGGGGTGACGAAGACCGCGGGCAGGTCGAGCAGCGGGTGCCTGCCGTCTTGGGCGGCGGCTTCGACCACGTCGAGAGCGGCACCGGATAGCTGCCTCTCGTTGATGGCCTCGGCGAGCGCGGACTCGTCGACGAGGGACTCCCGCGCGGTGTTGATGAACGCCGAGCCTGGTCGCATCCGGGCGAATTCCTTGGCGCCGAACAGGTGCCGGTTCTCCGCCGTCGCCCTGGCATGCAGCGACACGAGATCGGACTCGGCCAGCAGGTCGTCGAACGTGACCAGCTCCACCCCGGCCGGGCTGGCTGCGATGGCGGCCGGGCTGGCCGTCATCGGGGCCAGGTCGAAGGCCGGGTCGAAGCCGAGGACACGGAAGCCGAGTGCCCGCGCCCTGGTCGCGACCTCGCGGCCGACGTGCCCGAGCCCGACCAGTCCGAGGGTGAGGCTCGGCGCCTCGCGGCCGATGAACTCCCTGCCCTCGTAGGTGGAGACGGCCAGCCGGCCCCCGTCGGTGAGATGGCGGCTGGCCCTCGGCACCCCCCTGATCAGCATGAGCGCGAACGCGATCGTTAGCTCGGCGACCGCTTCGGCGTTCTTTCCCGGGGTGTTCGCGACCGGGATGCCGCGCGCGGTCGCCGCCGCGACGTCGACGTTGACCGGGCCGCCCCGGGCGCAGCAGATCAAGCGGAGGTCGGCCGCGTCGAGCACCTCGGCCGTGACCGGCGCTCCGTGCACGACCACGATGTCGTGGCCAGCCACTTTGCTGGCTACTTCGGCCGGATCGCCCGCGTACTCGCGGATCCGGTGCTCGGAGTCGGTGCGAGGCGGCTCCGCATCGGTCCTGGTGATCTGGAACTCGGTGACCGCGACCGCGTCGCCGAGGCCGGCCAAGGCCTCGGCGAAGCAGCGCGACGGCATGAACGGGTCTCCGATAGCAAGGACCCTCGCGGGTGTCATGCCCGTGCTGCTGGTGGGACCGGTCACGGGTAGACGTAGCTTGGCTTGAGCTCGATCGCGTGGCCGTTGCCCGATTCGAGCACGAACTTGAGCAGGGGCCCGGTGTCCAGGTAGTAGAACTCGATCGATTCACCGATCCGGCCGCTCATCAGGATGTCGGCGCCGCGCTCGGCCCAGTGCTCCTTCATCAGGTCGCTGTCCGGCGTGCTGTGCTTCATGCAGGCGATGTGCTGGACGCCCTCGCCGTAGGTGTCCAGGTACTCCTGGTAGATGCTCGGGCCGCTCACCGGCTGGATCAGCTCGAAGCCGAGATCGCCGACATGCGTCTCGGCGCCGATCATCCGGAACTCCACCGGCTCGCCGCGGACGTAGGTGTCGTGCAGCAGCGGCGGCTTGTAGTCGAAGACGCTCCACGGACCCCAGCCAAGGTTGTCGGTGTAGTCCTTGAGCGACTTCTCCATGTCGCGGACCACGACGGCGATCTGGCTGATCGCCATCGGGGTGCGCGGCGTTGCGATGCGACCGGTGGGCTCGGTCATGGGGTACCTCCAGAAGGGGGCCGGGCGACGGGGTCTTTCTGGGCTGGCTGGGCCGGCTGGGCTGGCTGGGCTGGCAGGGCTGGCGGGGAAGGCACGTCCGCGCCGAGGGCGGCGAGCATGGCATCGAGGTTGGCGCTGGCGTCCTGGCCGTTGAAGATCGCGCTGCCGCTGACCACGAGGTCAGCGCCCCAGCCGGCGACCTCGGCGGCGTTGGCCAGGGTCAGGCCGCCGTCCGCGCCGACCAGGATCGGATGGTCGGCGGCAGCCGTGATCTCGCGGGCAGCGGCGATCCGGCGGGCGGTGCTGGCGGCGGGTGACTGGCGGGACCAGCCAGGGTCGACGGCCAGCAGGAGGACTAGGTCAATCAGCTCAAGCACCGGCTCGATGGCCTGGACGGGCGTGCCGGGATTGAGCGCGTAGCCTCGGATGACCGGCCTCGGCGCTTGCGCGGACAGCCGGGTGAGTTCGGTCAAAGTGCGGTGCGGATGCCGGGTCGCTTCGGCGTGCACGGTCACGATGGCCGGGCCCGCCGCGACGACCTCGGGAAGGAACCGCAGCGGCTCGGTGACCAGCAAGTGGGCGTCGACCGGGATGCCGGTCGACGCGACGGCCTTGATGAAGGCAGGGCCGACAGTGAGCTGGGGACAGAATGACCCGTCCATGACATCGACGTGCGCCCAGTGCGCGCGGTCGGCGAGCACGGCAAGCTCCGCTCCCAGCCGGGTGAAGTCGGCGGTAAGCACTCCGGCGCTGAGCTTCGGCCCGGTCATGACGCCGCCAGCTCGCGGGTTCGGGACGCGAACTCGGTGACGGCGTCGGTGCCGGCCAGCACGCCGAGCTCCAGGTCGTACTGGCGCTGCTCGCCAGGATCCAGGTGGATGAGCTCGCCGCGCTGCCGGGCGTCGAACCGGCCGGCGTCCCGGTTCGTGCTCGGCTCCATCGCGACCACGTAGGTTCCGGCGCCGAGCTGCCGCCAGGTGACGTGGTGCGGCAGCTGGTCCTTGCGGTACCGCTGGTAGACGCCGAGGCCGGCCGCCCGGTTCAGCACGGCCGCGGTGACGTGCCCGGCCGGGTCCGGCGTCATGTCGTGCTCGTAGCACTGCTCGACATAGCCGGGATCCGGCCCGTCGAGCCGCCAGTACTCACTGGTGCTGGCCTCGCTCACGCAGAGGCCGGCCGGGGCCGGGTAGCACAGCTCCGCCCCCGCATCGACGACGGGGAAGCCGATGTTGCAGTGATAGAGCATCATGTGCGGGCACGGGGTCGGGCCGGCGTTGGTGACCGTGTCGCTGATCCGCACCGAGCTCCCGCCCAGGTCCGCCTCGATCCGGCGGGTCAGCACCAGTTGCTCGCCGAACACCGCCATCTGGCTGACCTCGGCTTCCGCCCACAGCACGCACTCGTCGCCTTGCCACCGCGCGCCGTAGCCGGCCAGCCGGGCGGGCAGGCCAGGGTAGCGGCCGTGCAGCCCGTAGGCCTCCGTCTTGCGGTGCGGGAAGTTGAAGACGGTCGCGTCGTCGGTGCCGCCGAGCTGCACCTGGTCGAGTCCGCAGGTGGAGACCAGGCCGCCGGGGAAGGCGCGGAACCAGCCGATCCCGGCCGGCTCGTAATACCACGGGCCGACCAGTCCGACCGGCGACCACCAGGCGAGCGGCCGGCCGCCGAACCAGGCCCGGCCAATGTCAAAGCCGCGGTCGACGAGCACCTCGAAGTCGAAGCCGGATCCGGTGGCGAACCGCAACAGCCGGACGCCGCGCTCGGCGCCGTCCTCAGCCTGGGTCAGCTGGACCCCGGCGACCTGCTCAAGCCGGCCGACGCGGGCCAGCAACTCGCCCCGCGACCACTGCCGCCCCCACAGGTCGACCACCCGACTCGCCCCCAGCTTCCGTCAGCTTCGTCAGACTCCACTTCCACAGACCAATGAGCGTTTGCTCATGATCTGATCATTTGATCACTGAGTATGGCCATCTTGTCCTGGTCTGACAAGAGGTCAATGCGTCGAATCTGATCACCGGCCACCAAAAGCCCCCAGAAAGCCGCAATGCTGTGGTCCGCGCGGGAACACCGGCCATACGTCCACGACGCGATCGCCTGATACGGCGAACATCACGTCGTGCAGGTTCACCGTCGTCGGCGCGTAGCCGCAGATCAGGCGGACTCGGTCGTCGACGTCGGCGGTGAACTCGGGGCCGGTGTCGAACAGGGCGTGTTCCTCGGCGTAGTACCGCGCCTGGTAGTCGTGGCCTTGGATCGGCGGGGAGATGAAGTCGATGCCCACCGACTTGCGACCCGCATCGAAGATCACGGTGTCGCCGTGCCTGGCCATCGCTGTGGTGAGGACTGTGAGCGAGACCTCGAATCCGGGAACGAGGCTGCCGTGGAAGGCATCCATGAACACGTACGAGCCGGCCTGCAGTTCGGTGACCGCCGGGTTGGCTCCGGTGATGTTGTAAGTGCCGGTGCCGCCGGCCGATAGCTCGGGTGCATCGAGGCCGTCTGAGCGCAGCAACTCCTTGACCGAGGTCGCGTAGGCCATCGCCTCGGTGGCCAGCCGGAGCCGGGTCTCGCGGTCGGGTTCCAGCATGCAGTGGCCCTCGTACGCCTGCACGCCGCGCAGCACCAGGCCGGGAGCGGCGTCAACTAGACGCGCGAGGTCGAGCGCCTGCTCCGGTGATCTGGCACCGCACCTGGCCATGCCGACGTCGAGGTCGACCAGGATGCCGCAACTGGTCCCGGCGGCGGTCATCGCGGCGGACAGGCCGGCGATATTGCGGCCGTCATCGACCGCCACCGTCAGGTCGACCTGGCCGGCCAGTACCGCCGCGACCGTGATCTTTCCGCTCCCGATGACCTGGTTCGCGACCAGGACGCTGCCCACCCCGGCCGCCGCCATCGCGGCGGCCTCCCAGATCGTCGCGACCGTCACGCCGATCGCGCCCGCCTGCACCTGCAACAGCGCGATGTCCGGGCACTTCTGCACCTTGGTGTGCGGGCGCAGGTTCGCGGTCTGGCCGTCGAGCGCGGCCATCATCGTCGCGATGTTCCGGTTCATCACCTCGACATCGACGATCAGCGCGGGAGTCTGCAGGTCGTCCAGCGGCGCACCCCGGTGCTGGCCGTATTGCTCCTCGGTTCGTTCCCTAGCCCGGAGCCAGGGCTGTTGCCAGCCAGGCATAGGGCGCCAGTCAGGCATCGAGCAGATCAAGCCGGGCGGTGGCATACGGAGACATCGTCACAGTCGCCGCTCCTTCGCTAACAGGGAGTTCGATTCGGGAGGCAAGGAAGCCGGACAGGTCGCTCGCGGCCAGGCCGAAGGTGTGCTCGTCGAGTAGCCGGGCCTGAACTCCGGTCAGGCCGGGTGCCTCGACCCGGACCTGGCGCAGGGCGCCGGTGAGGTTGGCTAGGAGCACCGTCGGGCCACCGTCGCGGTCGACTGCCAGCCCGGCGACCAGGGCCGGATCGATCCCGGCCAGAGCCAGGACCGGTCGCCCGCCCAGCTCGCAGGCGTCGGCGAGCACGACCGCCAGCGGGTAAGGGGTGTCCGGCCGAGAGAAGAACGCCGCCGGATCAGGGCTGCCCTCCGGGCTCTCCACGACCCCGGCCGGGCCTTGTGTGTCGTAGTAGGTGATGGCGTCGGCACCGGCGGCGGCCAGCGCCGCGACACTGCCGAGGGTCCAGGCGGCGCCGAACAGCGATGGCTGCCGGACGTCCACCGGCCAGGGCAAGCCGCCATCGGGGAACTCCTCGTCGGTGACCGCGACGGCGTTGAACCGCGGCCGGAGCGTGACCGGGGTGACGTAGCAGCGGACGCCAGGCGCGAACGACCGCGTGGTCGCGATCGTGTCCGGCTGGGCCTGCAAGTTCTCCATCAGCGAGAAGTCGTCGAAGGCGTGGATCTGCGGGTTCACCGACCAGGCGAGCCCGTCGGCGTCCCCGGGCGGTATCCGGTGCCGGTTCAGCTCGTTGAAGTAGATGTTGGTGCCAGAAATGACTGGGACCTTGGCGTAGCCGGCCCCGGCCAGCACATCGCGCACGACCGCGACGGTCCGCACGGAGCTTGACTCCTCGGCGTCGCTGAACGCCAGGACCCGGTCGAGGCCGGCCAATTCGGACAGGTCGGCAAGCCCGTCGCGCAGGCGGCCGAGCGCGGCCTCGTCGTCAGCCGATCCGGGCAGGAACACGGCCAGTTCCAGCGGGCAGTCGAGCTCCGTTGCCCGCCGCCCGGCGGACTTGATCAGGTCGGCCGCATCGGCGTCCGCCAGTCGCACGTCCGCCCGCAAGTGAGCCGGGCCGATCGTGCGCAGCACGGCCAGCCCGGCCGTCGACGGCGGGCTGCCCGGCTCGGCGCACCGCAGCCCGATCGCGGGAACGCGCAGACCGCCGGCATCGGTGCCGTCGACCGCGAGCGTCAGCGGCCCCGTGGCCAGAGATCGAGCCGTCCCGTCCCGAACGCCGCCGGCCGCGAGCGTCAGCGGCCCCGTGGTTACCGATGGAGCCGTTCCATGGGGCTGGCTCGCAGGCGCGGGAAAGCCCGAGGCGCGGATCACGACGCTCTGGTCGAACGGCAGGCCGGCGGTGGCCTCGTGGTGGTAGCCGAGCTTGGCTGGAGTGGACGCTGACTTGTAGGACGCGTCGGTCCAGTTCCGCTGGTCCTCCATCTCCCAGAGATCACCGGAGAAGTCGAACCTGACCACGCCGCCACTGACGTGCGTGATCTCCAGGTCGCTGACCGGCTCGAACAGCGGCAGGTCGGTCCCGTCGTCCAGGTGGATCTGGGGCCCGATCGCATCGGGCAGGTTGCCGGTGACCGGGCCGTCCGGAGTGCTGCCCTCATAGGGCTGACCGGCGTAGCCGGTGATCGGGTGATGCACGCAGATCCCGATCTTCGCGTAAGAGAACGCGGTCAGCGCCTGCCCGCGCATCCGGTAGCTGATCGTGCCGTCCGCCGCCCCGTCGATCTCGGCCTGCCATTCGTAATCCAAGCCCGCCTCGGTGTGCCTGCGCCGGAACCGGATCGAGAACGAGTCCTCGCGGTCGGCGACCTCCAGGTCACTGATCAGGCCGGGCAGCGTGTTCCAGTTCAGGTCCCTGATGGCCACGTAGATCCGCCGAGCCACCTCGATGTCGCCCGAGCAGATCTGGCGCAGATCCCCGTCGCTGTAGAGCACCCGCACTGGCCCGGCGCGCAGCGCAATGACCTCCGGCGGCGGCTGCGCCGTCCCGGTGCGGATCATCTGGGGCGACAGCTCAGGCACGATGGATCACCTGACCTCCGTCTAGCGGAATCACCGCCCCCGTCATGAACGACGAGATCGGGCTGAGCAGGAACGTGATCCAGCGCGCGACCTCGTCGGCGACGCCGATCCGGCCGAGCGGCACCTGCTCGGCCAGCCATCGATAGGCAGCGTCGAGATCGTCGGCCCACGTCGCGTGGATCGGGGTGTCGATCGGCCCTGGCCCGATGCAATTCACCCGGATGCCGGTGACGGCTAGCTCGCCGGCCAGGCTCATCGTGAGGTAGTTCAGCGCCGCCTTGGTCATCCCGTAGACCGACTGGCCGGACAGGTGCATGGTGCCGGAGGAGGAACTGATGTTGACCACCGACTTGATCGGAGAGGCGATCAGCTCGGGCAGCGCGGCCTGGATCAGGAAATAAGGTCCCCGTACGTTGGTCGCGACGTGCTGGTCGAACCCGGCCTGGTCCCACTCCGCGAGCGGCTTGTGCCGAACGACGGCGGCGTTGTTTACCACTCCGTCGATCCGGCCGAACTCGTCCCGGCAGGCAGCGGCGATCTGGGCCGGGCCGCCGGGGTCGCCGACATCTGCCGGAACGCAGAGCGCCCGGCCGCCCGCCTGCTCCACGACCTCGGCTTGGGCCGTGAGTGCCTCCGCGCCCCGCGCTACCAGTACCACGCTGGCTCCGGCCGCGCCGAGCTGGGCGGCGGTGGCCGCGCCGATCCCGCTGCTCGCACCGGTCACGATGATGGCCGCACCGCTCAGGCCAAGATCGGCCGGGGAAGCTGCCACGGCTCCCGGCAGTCCGTCCCCAGCGCGAGCACCCAGTGACCGTCCGTCCCCAGCGCGATCACCTAGTGACATTTGACCTCCGGTGGTTTGCCTGTTGTCGAGCGTGATGCGAACAGTGCCCCGAGATCAAGCAGTACGTCGGGTAGATATGATCTTGCTACATTCAGGCTGGGCATATGTCAAGCACCTGAGCAAGTGCGCACCGGTCTCCCCGGCTCCGCTCCGGCAGAGCTAAGCTCTGCGCAGGCGCAGGGCCGTCATGGCAACCTGAACGAGGCGATGGCGTGAAAAGCAGCAGGATCGACGAGGTCGGCCGCTGGAGTTCGGAAGAGCTCCTGCTGCGCGCCGCCTGGTTCTACTACAAGGACGAACTCACCCAGGACGAAATCGCCAAGCGCCTTTCCCTGTCCAGGGCGTCGGTCGGCCGCCTGCTCGACCGGGCCCGCCGGGTCGGCCTGGTGTCAATCCAGCTCGATACCGAATACCTGAACGCGTTCGAGCTGAGCGCCGAGCTGCGCCGCGTATTCCGCCTGACCGAAGCGCTGGTCGTGCCGGACCACGACAAAGAACCCGCTGACCACCACGCCATCAACGCGCGCGTAGGGCTCGGCGGCGCGCAATTCCTGAGCACGCACCTGCGACCGGGCGGAAGCCTCGGAGTGGGCTGGGGCGAGACCGTGTCTCGGGTAATCGCCGGGACGAACTTCGGCACCGTGGGGCCGGTCCACATGGTCACGCTCACCGGCGGGGTCGACGGCTACCTGCCGACAATCGTTTCTTTCAAGGGCGAGACGGCGAACGCCGACCAGGCCACGACCGCCGCGGTCATCCCCGCGCCGATCCATGCGTCGTCACCTGAGCTGGCAGCCGCACTGCGCCAAGAGCCGACCATCCAGCAGGTGCTCAAGCACGCCTGCGAAGTCGACCAGGCGGTCGTCGGTGTCGGAACGCCGACATTGGACGCCACGATCGCCCAGCTCGGCTACATGAACGCGGACGACGTGCGAATTCTGGCCGAGCATAAGATCGTCGGCGACATTCTCGGACAGTTCTTCGACGCCAATGGCGTCGTGGCTGACCTGCCCCTGCACGACCGCCGGATAGGCATCGAACTCGCGGACCTGAAGCAAATTCCCAAGGTCGTCGGAGTAGCCGGCGGCATGCACAAAGCCGAGGCAATCCTAGGCGCGCTGCGCGGCGGCTACCTCGACGTACTAGTCACCAACGAAATCGCCGCCATCCGCCTCCTCGAACTAGAAGCGACCTGATCATCATCGCACCCCGGCCCGCCACAGCAGCGCTGACCCGAAACCGCTGGAATGGCGGCATCGCTGACCCGGCGCTGTCGTAGCCCGGCGCCGAACTCGCCTGCTACGACAACGCTGACCCGGAACTGCTGCAGCGGACCGGGAGGCCACAGCAACGCCGGCCCGGCGGCACGAGCGTCGCGGCCCCGCTCATCGCGGGCATCTACGGCCTGGCGGGCAACGCGGCCAGCCTCTCGCCCGGCAGCGTGTATCAGCACCGGCGTCAGCT
>DASYAT010000112.1:0-28879 GCA_036501205.1 Streptosporangiaceae bacterium
ATGGCCGCCGAGGGCCGCACCGTGCTGGTCTCCAGCCACCTGATGAGCGAGATGGCGCTGACCGCCGACCACCTGCTGGTGATCGGCAAGGGCCGGCTGATCGCCGATACCAGCGTGGACGAGTTCGTGCGGTCCAGTTCCGAGCAGTCGGTCCACGTCCGCAGCCCGCGGGCGGCCGACCTGGCCGCCCGCTGCCGAGAGGCCGGCGCCACCGTCCGGGCCGGGCGCGCGTCCGGGCCGGCCGCGCCCGTGGCCGGGCCGGCCGCCGGGACCGACCCCGACGTCATCGAGATCACCGGGATGGACAGCGCCGAGGTGGGAAGGCTGGCCGCCGCCCACGGCATCGCCCTGTCCGAGCTCATTCCCGTCCGGGCTTCGCTGGAGGAGGCGTTCATGGAACTGACCAGGGAGAGCGTGGAGTACCAGGCAGCCGGAGCGACCCGATGACCGGCGCCACGATCGCCCGCACCGGCCCTGACCACCGGGCGGCCGTACGGGCATCCACCTTCGGCGACGTGCTGCGCTCGGAGTGGGTCAAGCTCCGCTCGGTCCGGTCGACTTTCTGGGCGCTGACCGTGACCGTCGTGCTCGGTATCGCCCTGGGGGCCGTCATCAGCGCGGTCACCGCCCACAGCTACGCCAAGTTCACCGTCTCAGAAAAGCTGAGCTGGGACCCGACCGGGGTCAGCGCGGCGGGGATGGCCATCGCCCAGTTGGCCATCGCCGTGCTCGGGGTGCTCTGCATCAGCTCCGAGTACTCGTCCGGGATGATCCGCACCAGCCTGATCGCCGTCCCGAAGCGAGGCCGGGTTCTGGCAGCCAAGTCGCTGGTCTTCGCCGTGGTGACCTTCGTCGTAGGCGAGGTCACCAGCTTCGCGGCGTTCTTCGTGGGCCAGGCCCTCATCAGCGGCCATGCCCCCCACGCGGTGCTCGGCGATCCCGGGGTAGCCCGGGCGGTGGTGGGAGGAGGGCTGTACCTGGCCGCCCTGGCGGTGCTCAGCGTCGCCGCGGGGACCTTGCTCCGGCGCGCGGCCGCCGCCATCGCCGCCATGATGGCCGTCGTGCTCGTCCTCCCCTTGATCGCCCAGGCGCTGCCGGGCTCGTGGCGGAACCCGGTCACCGAGTTCTGGCCGACCCAGGCCGGGAGCCAGCTCGCGGGCGTCTACCACGCCGCCCACACCCTCCAGCCCTGGCCCGGCTTCGGCGTGATGTGCCTGTTCGTCGCCATCGTGTACGCCATCGCCTGGACGCTGCTGGACCGCAGGGACGCATGACGCCGCGGCGTGTCGCCCGATACTCACCTCGCCCGAGCTAGCTCGGGCGAGGGAAATAGTCGTCAGGACTGGCGTCGAAGGTCAGATTCTGGCGCGGGCCGCTTCCAGCCTGCTGATCGCGGCATCCCGGCCAAGAACTTGCAGGGATTCGAACAACGGCAGCCCGGTGGTGCGGCCGGTGACCGCGACCCTGACGGGGGCCTGGGCCTTGCCCAGTTTGAGGCCGAACTCGGCACCGGCCTGCTCGACACAGGCCCTGATCGAGTCGGCGTCCCAGGCGACCGTGCCCAGGCTGTGGAGCGTCGCGTCGATGATACCGGCCGCCACGCCGGCGGCGCCGCCGGTCATGGTCTTGGCCCAGGACGCCTCGTCGAAGTCCGGCTCATCGAGGAACAGGAAATCGACGTTGGCCGTGATCTCCGACATCACCGCGACCCTGGTCTGCACCAGCGGCGCCAGCTGGGCATAAGCCTGCACGCTGAACGCTTCTGGCCGCCACGGCGCGACCGGGGCGGTCAGCCACGGCTCGCTGCGGGCGATGAATTCCTCGACCGCCAGCTCCCTGATATAGCTGCCGTTGATCGCCCGCAGCTTCTTGACGTCGAAGAAGGCCGGCGACAGGTTGACCTCGTCGAGCCTGAACTCCTCGATCAGGGTCGGCCAAGGCAAGATCTCGCGGTCACCGGATGGCGCCCAGCCGAGCAGCATCAGGTAGTTGCGCATCGCCTCGGCCAGGTAGCCCTCGGCCTTGTAGTCCTCGAGCGCCACCTTGTCCCTGCGCTTGGACAGCTTCTGCCGCTTCTCGTTGACCAGGAGCGGCAGGTGCGCCCAGACCGGCGGCTCGTGGTCGAGCGCCTGCCACATCATCTGCTGCTTGGGCGTATTGGGCAGGTGCTCCTCGCCCCTGACCACGTGGCTGATCGCCATGTCGATGTCGTCGACCACGTTGGCGAGCAGGAACAGGACCGAGCCGTCGGCCCGCATCACAGGAAAGTCGTCGATCGCGGCGTTGTCGAACCGCACCTCCCCGCGGATAACGTCGCTCACGACGGTGGCGCCCTCATCAGGCGTCCTGAACCGCAGCGCCCGGCCTGGCCCAGGCCCGAGGCCGAGGTCGCGGCAGTGGCCGTCGTAGCCGCGGTGCTGGTCGCCGGTCCTGGCGATGATCTCCTCACGGGTACACGAGCAGTAGTACGCATGGCCCTTGGCCAGCAGTTGCTGGGCGGCGTCCGCGTGCTTGACCGTGTTGCCGGACTGCAGCAGCGGGCCCTCGTAACCGCTCGCGTCCATGCCGAGCCAGGCCATCGCGCTCACGATGCCCTCGGTCCACTCTGGCCGGTTCCTCGAGGCATCGGTGTCTTCGATCCGCAGCACGAACGCACCGCCGCGCTGCTTGGCGAACGCCCAGTTGAACAGCGAGGACCGGGCGGACCCGACGTGGAACATGCCGGTCGGCGACGGCGCGAACCTGACCCGGACGGGGGATGAATCATCAGCAAGCGAGGTGGTCACGCCGCTGAGGTTACCCTGCCAAAAGGTTGAGTGCCGTACTGATAACTCTCAGCAACAATTGCCTAACGGTCTGATTCCGAATCCCCATTGGGGTGTGATCCGGACATATTTTCCCCGAGATTGGACTCATGCCGGGACGCCGAAGCTCGATCCTGTGGCCGAGGATGCGGTCGGTCTGGCCGCTGCTGATCGGCGTCCTGCTCAGTACGCTGATCGCCGCATCTCTCGTGGCCGCCTTCGCCGGGTTCGGGGCCTCAGCGCTGCCGCAGGCGGTCAGCAGCGAATTGGTCGCCGCACCGCACAAGTCGATCGCGATCACCGGTGCCATCGACGCGCAGCAGGCGAGAAACGACCGCGGCGTGGTCAACGCCATGATCGGCCGCGCGTTCGGCGGGATCCCGTTCACGGTCGCCGACGGCATCTGGTCGGACCCGCTCGGCCTGCCGGCCGCCAAGGGAGCCAAGATCGTCCCGATCGCTCAGGCAGCGGCGCTCGACCAGCTCAGGACTCATGTCCAGATCACCGCCGGTACCTGGCCGGCCAGCCGTCAGTCGGCCGGCGCCATACCGACCGCGATTCCCGCCACGGTGGCGGCCGATCTGCACCTGAATATCGGCCGGGTGCTGTTCCTGAGCGACCGGGCCACCGGCAAGAAGATCAAGCTTCAGATCACCGGCATGTTCCGGCCGCTCAACGCCGCCGATCCGTACTGGAGCCTTGACCTGGTCTCGACGACCGGCGTCAGCCAGCAGGTCGGCTTCATCACCTACGGGCCGTTTGTCGTCGCCCGGCACGCGCTCACCAGCGGCCAGATCCCGATCGGCGGCGCCACCTGGCTGTACGGCCTGGGTACCACGAAGCTCACGGCCGACCAGCTCAACCCGCTGGCCAGCCGGGTCAGCCGGGCGCTAGGCCAGATCAGCCGCTCAGTCGATCTTGGCGGGCTGCAGGTGGTCAGCGGCCTGCCGGCGGTGCTCGGCGTGGTGTCGACCAAGCTGGTGGTCGCCAGGTCCCTGCTGCTGGTCGGTGAGCTTGAGCTACTGCTGCTGGCCGGGGCCGCGCTCACGCTCACGGCGCGGACGCTGGCCAGCCAGCGCGAGGAGGAATCCGCGATCTTCGGCTCCCGCGGGGCCGGGCGCAGGCAACTGGTGGTGATGGCGCTCGTCGAGGCGCTGATCGTGACCACGATCGCCGCCGCCGCGGGCGCGCTGCTCGGCAGCAAGCTGGCCAGCCTGCTGGCCAGGATCGGGGCGCTGAAGTCGGCCGGGCTGAAGATCACCGGCATCCCGGTCGATGACTGGTGGACGGTCGGCACCGTGCTGCTGTTGTGCACCGCCATCCTGGTCTGGCCGGCCTTGCGATCGGTCTCGCCCGGCATGGTGGCGATTCGCAGGGGCCGCCGCAACGCGGTCCTGCTGGCCGCGTCAGCCGGCGTGGACGTGGCACTGCTCGCCCTGGCCGCGCTCGCTGCCTGGCAACTGCGCCAGTTCTCGGTGCTCGGCCGCACCTCAGGCGGGCTCGGCGTCGACCCGGTGCTGGCGGTAGCGCCGGCGATCGCGCTCGCGGCCGGGACCGTGCTGCCGCTCAGGCTGCTGCCGATGCTCGCCAGGGCGGGTGACCGGCTGGCGGCTCGCACCAGGCGGCTCGGCGGCGCGATGACCAGCTGGGAGCTCAGCCGCAGGGCCACCAGGCAGAGCGCGCCGATGCTGCTGGTGGTGCTCGCGGTCGGCACCAGCACGCTGGCGCTGGCCCAGCACCAGAGCTGGCGCCAGTCGGCCTTTGACCAGTCGGCGTTCCTGGCGGGCGCGGACGTGCGGGCCACCACCCTGCTGCCTGCTACGCCCAGCACGGCCGGGCGGATCGCGCGTGCACGCGGCGTTACCTCGGCCATGGCCGTGAGCACCGGGCTGACCGGACCGAACGGCGCGACAGTGCTGGCCCTTGACAGCCGCCACGCGTCCGGCGGCGCCCTGCTGAGTGATGAGCCGGCCGCGCTCTGGCGCCGGATCGCGGCCCCGGATCAAGGGCGGCTCATCACGCTGCCAGGTCATCCGGTCCGGCTCGGGATCACCGCCAGCCTGGCCCCAGGCAAGGGACCCGGCCTGGCGCAGGTCACCGTGACCGCGTCAGTCCTGGACGCGTCGGGCAACCTGTTCCAGATCCCGCTCGGCCCGCTGACCGCGGACGGCCGCCCGCATGACCTCACCGGCCGCCTTTCCGCCACCGGCCAGGCCGACTACCCGCTGCGGCTGTTCGGCATCACCGCCAGCTACACGATGCCGCCGGTAATCCGCGGCCCGCGCGCGCTCGCGATCAGCAATCGGGCCGCCTCGTTCGCGATCACCAGCCTGGCGGTCTCCGCCGCTCCGAACGGGCCGATCACGACCGCGGTGCCGGCCGGCGGGCTTGACCGCTGGATCCCGAGCGCGTCGGCTCCGCTGTTCGCCGCGGACAACGGCGTGGGCACGCTCCCCGAGCTGATCATCAAGCCCGGCGGCGGCGCCCTGCCGATCAGGTTCAACCCCGGGCACGGGCTGAGCGTGTCTCCGTTCTCTTTTGCCTTCGCGTCCACCGGGACGGCTCCGCTCACCGGCGAGGTGTCCCTGCGGGCGGCGGCTCCCGCCAAGGTGCTTCCCGCGATCGCCACGACCTCGTTCCTGCGCGCGAACCAGCTCAAGGTGGGATCGGAGATCCAGCTCACGGCTGGTCAGACACCGATCACGGCCCAGGTGGTCTCGCAGGTCGCCACATTCCCGACGGTCACGACTCCTGGCGGCGGGCTGATCGTTGACCTGGCGGCCACCCAGGAGATAGTGCTGCCGACCGGCCAGGCGCCGATCCCGGTCACCCAGTGGTGGCTGGCCACCAGGACCGGCGCCGTACCGCCTGGCCTGCCCGCGCATACCTCGACGGTCGACCGGGCGGCGGTAGCGGCCCAGTTGCTGACGGACCCGATGTCGGCGATCCCGCAGCAGGCCGTGATCGCCACGGCGATCGCGGCCGCGCTGCTCGCGGCCCTCGGGTTCTCGGTCAGCGTGGCCGGGAGCGTGCGAGAACGAAGATCGCAGTCTGCGCTGCTCGCGGCGCTCGGCGTGGACGGGCGGGCGCAGGCTCGGCTGCTATGCCTGGAGGCGGTCTCGCTCAGCCTCCCGGCCGCCGCCACCGGACTGCTGCTCGGCGCCGTGCTCGCGCACCTGCTCGTGCCGGCCGTCACGCTCACCGCGACCGCCGCCGCGCCGATCGTGCCGGTGCTGGTGAAGGTGCCGGTCACCACCGCGGCCCTGATCGCCCTGATCGTCACGGCGATCCCGGTGCTCGCCGCGGCCGCCTCGGCGGTCTACCGGCCCGATCCGGCCGCCCAGTTGCGGATGGCGGCGTCATGACAGAGTCGCTGCGCCGGGTCAGGGCCGGCCTGGTCACTATCACCGGCACCGGAGCGGGCGCTAGCGTCGTGCTTGCGTTCTTGGTCCTGGCCAGCGTGTTCATCAGCGTCGTGACCCCGCGGGCCAGCCTGGCGTTCCGCGATAAGGCGCTGCAGCAGATCTTCAGCTCGACTCCGAAGTCGGGCCGGACGGTCTTCGCCACCATCGACATGCCGACGCTCGGAGCCGCGCTCGGACCGTCTGGCCAGCCGGCCTTCGCCGGCATGAACGCGGTCCAGTTCGGGCCGATCGCCAGGGAACTCGACCGGCACATCACGGCCGCCGCAGTACCGCTCACGCCCGGGGCGCAGTGGTGGGGAGTGGCCTCTAATTTCCTGCAGGCACCGGGAGCGTCGAAAAACGCCTACAACGGCGAGACCTCGCCTCAAGTGGAACTTATCGACCGGTCGAACCTGCCTGACTTCAGCAAGGTCGTCGCCGGCCGGCTGCCGGCCAAGGACTCAGTGGGGCAGGCGAGCGCACGGTTCGACGTCGCGGTGACGACCCAGATGGCGGCGAGGTTCCGGCTCAAGGTCGGGTCGACGGTTACGCTCAGCGACCAGGAGACCGGTTCGGTCAGCACGATCACGCTGGACGTGACCGGCATCCTGCGCGCGCGGCACGTGGACTCGGCTTTCTGGACGGTTGACGCGAACGCGCTGAAGCCGTCCTTCAACAAGACCACGTTCGGCGGCTACTGGCTGGGCGGGATGATCATCGGTGACTCCGAGCTCAATGACCTGGAGACCGCGATCACCGATTCGACCATGACGGTGACCTGGGAGTTCCCGCTCGACCTGAGCAAGGTGCAGGCGAATGACGTGGCCCCGCTCAATGCCACGCTGCTGAATGGGCTGCTCAACGCCGGCGTCGTCTCCTCCTCGGTGGTGAACCCGCTAACGCTGTCCCTGCAGTCGACGCTGACCGGGGCGCTGACCGAGTTCGTGCAGACCGAGGGCCAGATCGGCAGCCTGCTTTCACTGCTGTACGTGAGCCTGTCGATCGTGGGCCTGGTCGTGCTGCTGCTCGGTGCCCGGCTGCTGGCCGAACGGCGGGCGGCCGAGTTCAGCCTGTTCCGGGCCAGGGGAGCGGCGCGGTGGCAGCTTGTGCTGCTCGCGATCAGGGCCGGGGCAATCGTGGTGGTGCCGGGCGCGTTGCTCGGCGCGGCCCTGGCCGTGGCGCTGACCGCCCATGAGGACGAACCGCTCGCGTGGTGGCTCGGCGGAATCACCGCCGCCGTCACGCTCGTGGCCGTGCCCTGGCTGACGCTGCACCGGATCGCCGGGCTGATCAGGATCGACGAGCGGGCCGACAGCGCGGTGCCGCGCAAGGTGCGGGTCAGGCGGATCGTGATCGACGTCGCCGCCGTGGCGGGCGCGGTCGGCGGCCTGATCGTGCTGCGCCTGCAAGGCCAGCCGGCGGGCGGGGGCACCGACTGGTTCACCAGCGGCGCACCGGTGCTGCTCGCGATCCCGATGGCGATCGTGGTGGTCAGGATCTATCCGGTGGTACTGCGCTGGCTGGTGGCGCTGGCCGGCCGCCGGCCGGGAGTGACCACGTTCGTGGGCCTGGCCCGGGCGGCAAGGACCTCGATGACCGCCGTCTTGCCCGCTTTCGCGCTGGTGCTGGTGCTCGCGGTGATCGCCTTCGGCGCGATGCTGCGGTCGGCGGTGGTGAGCGGCGACATCGTGCAGTCCTATCGCGAGGTCGGTGCGGACGTGGCCATCGACGCCAGCGGCTCTAACTCCCCGCTCGACCTGGCCGCTCAGCGCGCGATCGAGGCCGTGCCCGGCGTCCGCGTCGCCGCCACGCTCGCCACCTCGGCGGGAGTCGGGAGCGACAGCACCACCTTCGGCGTGGTGGTGGCCGATCCGGCTGCTTACGCCAGGCTGCTGGCGCAGACCCCGGTCCCTGGCTTCCCGGCCAGGTTGCTGGCCCCCCCGCCGGGCGGGAAGCTGCCGGCCAGGATCCCGGTCCTCGCCTCGCCCGGCATCGGCGGCGCGCTAGCCAAGCAGATCCTGGTTGGCATCACCCGGCTCCGAGTGCGGTCGGTGGGCGGCATCTCCAGCACGCCCGGCGTCGCTCAGCCGGGCCCCTTCATCATGCTGCCCGCCTGGGCTGCCGCTCGCGTGATGGGCGCGGACACCCCGAAGCCCGACGTCATGCTGCTGGCCGGCCAGGTGGACAAGGCAAAGCTAGCCTCGGCCGTCGCCAGGCTGCTGCCGGGCGCGACGGTCATCACCTACCGGTCGACCGTGCTGTCCGCCCTGACGGGCGCGGCGCTGCCGCACGGCGCGTTCGTGACGTTCGCCCAGGCCGCGGCCGAAGCGGCCGCCTTCGGCGCGATCATCATGCTGATCATGCTCGCGCTCGGTGCCAGGCCGCGCGAGCTGACGCTGGCCCGGCTGCTGACGATGGGCTTGTCGCAGGGGCAGGCCAGGCGCCTGGTGGTCGCCGAGGCGCTGCCCGCGATCCTGGCCGCGGCCGTCGGCGGCGCGATCTGCGCGCTGGCGCTGGTGCCATTGCTCGGGCCGAGCATCAACCTGTCGCCGTTCACCGGCAGTTCGGCGAACGTGCCCGTGCACGCCGACCTCCCGCTGGTCGGCTACCTGGCCGCCGGGCTGGTGGTGCTGGCGCTCGCGACGTTGTTCGCGCAGGCCACCGCGACCAGGCTGCGCGGGGTCTCCAGAGCGCTTCGGGTGGGTGAGTGAGTAACGTGTCAACCGGGGTGCGAAAGGACAGCGCGATGACGACATCGGCCGAGCGGATCACGGCCGCGGCAGACATCGGCGAGCTGGTCGCCGAGGCCGATCGCGCCCGGCTGTCCTACGGGGACAGCTCGCTGGTGGTGTGCGACCGCCTGGTGCGGATCTACGCTGCCGACGGCATCGAGGTGCAGGCCCTCCAAGGCCTTGACCTGCTGATCAACCAGGGCGAGCTGACCGCGATGGTCGGTGCCTCCGGCAGCGGCAAGTCCACCTTGATGAACATCCTGGCCGGGCTCGACACCCCGACAGCCGGATCGGTCAAGGTGGCCGGACGCGACCTGGCGGCCATGTCGGCCAAAGAACGGCTCGGCTACCGGCGCGACGTGGTCGGCTTCATCTGGCAGCAGACCTCGCGCAACCTGCTGCCGTATCTGACCGCCAGCCAGAACGTGATCGTGCCGATGCGGTTCAGCGGAATCAGCCGAGGGGCGCGGGCCAGCCGGGCGGCCGAGTTGCTCGGCGTGCTCGGCGTCGCGCATTGCGCCGATCGCAGGCCGGATCAGATGTCCGGCGGTGAGCAGCAGCGGACGGCGATCGCAACCGCGCTGGCCAACCAGCCCGACCTGCTGCTGGCCGACGAGCCCACCGGCGAACTCGACAGCGCGACCGCGATGGACGTGTTCGCCGCGCTGCAGACCGCCAACACCGAACTGGGCGCGACGGTGCTGGTGGTGACCCACGACCCGGCCGTGGCCGGACAGGTGCGGCGGACGATCGCGATCGCGGACGGCCGGACCAGCACCGAGACGCTGCGGCACACCGAAGCCGGCCATGCGGTCGAGTACGCGGTCCTTGACCGGGCCGGGCGGCTGCAGTTGCCGCGCGCGATGATCGAACCGCTCGGCATGCGGGACCGGGTGCGGCTTGAGGCCGAGCCGGACCACATCGGGGTATGGCCGGATCTCGGCGGCCCAGAGGCGGGCGGCACAGCAACAGATCCGGCCAGCGAACGACAGGAGATCCGATGACCAGCCCGGCGACGGACCAGGTCCCTGGCGCCGTCGCCCCGGCGCTGGTCGAGATTCGCGATGTCAGCCGCACCTTCGGAGCCGGGCATACGGCCGTCACGGCGCTGCGCGGCGTGTCGGCCACGATCAGGCAGGGTCAGCTGACCGCGCTGATCGGGCGGTCTGGCTCGGGCAAGACCACGCTGCTCAACGTGATCGGCGGCCTGGACCGGCCGACCTCAGGAAGCGTCATGGTGGCCGGGCAGGATGTGACGGCGATGAGCGAGCGGGACCGGATGCTGTTCCGCCGGACCTCGGTGGCCTTTATCTTCCAGTCGTTCGGCCTGATCCCGATCCTGTCCGCGGCCGAGAACGCGGGCGTGCCGCTCCGCATCGCCGGCACGCCGGTCGCCGAGCGGGAGCAACGCGTCGCGACGATGCTGAACCTGGTCGGCCTCGCCGATCACGCGAGGCAGCGGCCCAACGAGCTGTCGGGCGGACAGCAGCAACGGGTCGCGATCGCCCGGGCCCTGGCCGGACGGCCGAAGCTGCTGATCGCCGATGAACCGACCGGTCAACTCGATAGCCAGACCGGTCGCCAGATCATGCGGCTGCTGCGCACGGTCGTGCGCTCGGAAGGCATTACGGCGCTAGTCGCCACCCACGATCCGGTGCTGATCGAGCTAGCCGACCAGACCTACCGTCTGGACGATGGAGTAATTACTTCGCAGGTATAAAAATTTACGGTGGTTTTTCACGCCGTGCATGAGCGGGTCTTATTTCCGGCAAAGCCGACGAGGGGATCCAGGGGGTCGTGCCCTCAGCGTAAGTACGGCAACTCTTGGGAAAGAACGCCCGGAGGCTGGTCTAGCAGCGCGAATATCGCGCGCAGGGGGTTTGCTAGCCTGCAGGGGGTACTTGACCATGGCGATAAATCGACGCGCGCTGATAGCCGGGGTTGGCTCGGCGCTTGCGTTGACCGTCTTGATTGTCGGCTTTTTCGTGTTGACCGGTGGTAAGCCGGCCGAAGTCAAGACGACGACGCGACCGGTCCGGTCGCGGGCCGGGCAGTTGTTCTCGCCGTTTACCGGTGAGCCGATTGGCCAGCTCAGGCCCGAGTTGATTTTCAAGATCGATAATGTCGCTCAAGCCAGGCCGCCGACCGGATTGCGGCAAGCCGATATTGTGTACCTGCTTCCGGTCGAAGGCGGCCTCAGCAGGATTTTGGCTGTCTTTTCATCTCATGTACCACCAGTAGTCGGGCCGGTCCGTTCGTCGCGGGCCGAAGACCTTCAGCTGCTCAGGCAGTTCGGCCGGCCGGCCTTCGCGTTCTCCGGGGCGCAGCCTTATCTGCTGCCGGTGGTCGAACACGCGCGCATAGTTAATTTGTACGCTGGGATCGTGGGTGGCTATTACCGCGATAACGGGCGGATTGCGCCGTACAACCTCTACGCGCACACCAAGCAGCTGCTGTCCGAGGCCAAGGGAGCCAGCCGGGCCCGCGACATCGGATTCAAGTTCGGCCAGGCGCCGCCCGGCGGCGTGCCGACAAAGTCCTATAGCGTCTCCTATCCGGCGGCGGCCTTTACTTTCCGTTGGTCCTCAAGTCAGCACCGGTGGCTGTCCTGGATGGACGGCAAGCCCGCACTGGCGGCCGGCGGCGGTCAGCTCGGCGGCCGGACGGTGGTGATCCAGTCCGTCGTCGTGGGCGCCTCGCACTTCAGGGAGCTCGGGATCAAGCCGCCGTACGCCAACACGGTCGGCCCTGCCCGCAAAGGCGCTGATGGCTCCGGCCTGGCGGTGGTGCTGCGCGATGGCCGCGCCTATCAGGTGCACTGGTCCAGGCCGCGGGCCGACGGCGGCACGTCGTTCACGTTGCCCGATGGCGCCCCGATGCGCTTTGCCCGAGGTCAGGTGTGGGTAGTGCTGAAGTACGGACGGGGATCTACCGGCTGAGAAAAGGCGGCCGGCGAGCTAGCCAATCCACGGTGTGCGCCAGCTACGAATATGCAGTATGACCAGCCCGATACGGCCCCGAGGCACGCTGACCGGCGTGCTTGCCCGGAGCCGTCGGGGCCTGCCTGAGGCAGGATCGGCCGGTTGGCGCGCCGAAGTATCCGACCGTCTTGTCGGTTTCCGTGGCGCATGCGACACTCTCAGTGTTTGTCAATGCGGGGCGCAAATCGGCGGACGAACTGCCGGCCAAAAATTCGCTAGATCCGCCTCGAATCGGTATTTTCTGGACACTAGGTTTTCTGGGTAGTAAGACAGTGGCGAATTGGGGACGGGGTAATGAGCGACAGGCCGACAGAGCTGCCCGGCTCGATCGATCCATCGATGCCGGGCACGATCATTCGGGAACGGCCGGCGGCTGCGGCCGTCGCGGCGGCCGCAGCCGCCGAGCAGGGGGCAGCGCCTGGGTCGGGCGATCTGACTGAGGAATTGCTGCGGACCGACCAGTGGACCGACGACATGCTCGCCCGGGCCGGGATCCCGGTCGGCGACGTGCCGCTGGTGTCGATCGGCGGCGGCATCGGGTCATTTGTAACGGTTGACTACTTGCGGGTAGCCGGGGCGAGCACGGACCGGATCAAGATCCTTTCCAACCTCGACTTCCCGTGGCAGACCTATGAGTACCTGACCAGGGTTTCGCAGATCCCGCGGCCGGAGCGGATCAGGTCCGACTCGGCCTCGCGGCCGGACAACCTGTGGGGGTTTCCCTCCTACGCGGCCACCGAGGCGTGGCAGGAGCGCAAGTGGGGCCAGTTGTGGCACGTCTTCACCGAGCCGATGTGGGCCGACTACTACACGCCTAAGGCCGGCCGGGTCTTCGAGGGCCTCGAGCGCGAATCCAAGCGGATCGGCTGGGACCAGATGCTGGTCAAGGGCCAGGTCCGGATGGTGCGCAAGCGCCAGGGCGGCGGCTACTTCGTCATCTTGACGCCGAAGGCCGGGCTCACCGCGACCAAGCGAGTCGCTTACCGGGCCGAGTACGTGCACCTGGCCGTCGGCTACCCGGGCCTGCGCTACCTGAAGGAACTGCAGGACTTCCGCACCGAGCACCAGGACTTCTACCACGTCGTCAGCGCGTACGAAGAGCACGAGCACATCTACGAGGCCGCGCGGACCAAGCCGATCACCGTCATGCTCCGCGGCGGCGGCATCGTCGCGTCCCGTGTGCTTGCGCGGCTGATGGATGACCGGGAGAAGTACGGACTGCAGACCCAGATTGTGCACCTGTTCCGTACGTTCATCGACAGCGACCACAGCCCGAACGAGAAGAAGCTGCGCGCCTGGAACAAGCGCAAGGGCAGCAACGGCTTCGCCTACCAGGGCTTCAACTACCCGAAGTCGGTCTGGGGCGGCCAGCTCAAGGCGGAGATGCGCAAGCTCGAAGGCGAGCAGCGGCTCACCAGGTACAAGGAGATGGGCGGCACCAACACGCCGTGGCGCCGGAACTGGCAGGCCCAGATGGACCAGGGGCGCCGCGAAGGCTGGTACCGCATCTTGCAGGGCACCGTCGATGACATGAAGATCTCGGACGGCAAGATCGTCAGCATGGCCAAGACGCCGAACGGCGGGCTCGAACTGGCCGCCGACTACATCATCGACTGCACGGGCCTGGAAGCTGACATCGCCGAGCACCGGGTGCTGAAGGATCTCCTTGACCACTCGGGAGTCGGGCGCAACCCGAACGCCCGCCTCGACATCGAGCGCACTTTCGAGTTGCGGGGCACGCAAAGCGGCCCAGGAGTGATGTACGCGTCGGGTGCGACCACCCTCGGCGGGTACTTCCCAGGCGTGGACACTTTCCTCGGGCTGCAGGTCGCGGCTCAGGAAATCTGCGACGATCTGGCCAGACGCGGGTTCTGCCATAAGATCGGCACCTTCCGCTCGGTCTCGCAATGGATGAAGTGGGCCAGGAACAAGCAGCCCTAGCTCCGCCAGCGGGGCCGCTGTCTACTCGCGGCCCGCACTGCCCCATTTTCAGCAGTACTTCGTAGGAGGCTTTGGTGCTACCCACGCTGGGCGGTCGGATCCAGACGCGGATCATCTTGCTCGCCATCGTCGGCGGGATCGTGACGGCGATCATCACGCCGTTCCTGCCGCTCCCGGCCGGAACTACGATGTCGCAGGCCTATAAGACCACGTTCATCATCCTGGCCGCGGTGATCGTGGTCGGGATCGTCTGGGAGTTCATCTACCACTTCATCATGCAGTGGCGGTGGGAGAAGGACTGGCCGACGTTCTTCGGTTTCATCACGTTTATCAACGAGGGCATCGTCATCTGGCTGCTGCTGCACTTCGGCCTGATCCCTGGCATCGCCAAGGGTGCGGTGCCGACCAGTGCTTTCCTGATTGACTTCCTCCTGGTCTGGATAGTGTTCTGGATCTGGGTCAACGGGCCGATGCGGGTATTCAACATCAGATGGCGGTTCTTCGGCGGGAGGCTTGTGTGAGCGAGGCTAATCACCCACCGGGCCTCTGGCCCGTACCTGGCGACGGCGTGCTGGCCAGGCATGGCCACCTGATCCTGCTCAGCAGCCTGGAGTCCGGCCAGTTCGTGGACGTGATGCTCGACTTGCTCGAGCAGGCGGCCGCGATGGGCGGCGACGGGCGCCAGTTCACTGACCAGATCGCCGGGGTACTCGAGTCCGACGAGGCCGCCGAGATGGTGGCGGCCGACGACGCTGACTCCGGTCCTTCCGTGCTCGCCTTCGGCACCACCGAGGTGGGCATGGCGGTCGTCGTCAGCGGCAACGCCTGGGTCGACATCACCACCACGCACGGCACCCAGCGGGTCGAGGCCGGCCAGCCCGGCATGCTGTTGCGCTGCACGCTGCGGGCGCCGGTATCGGCGGTCAGGGGCGGGCTCGGCGCGGCCGGAAACGGCGCGGCGAGCACTGACCGGTTTTCCCGGCTCGACGCCGGGACGGTGCGGGCCAGCGGGCTGAGCTTCTTCTCCGGCGGCGCGAACGTCGTCGGTCAGCTTGGCGGACGCGGGCCGTCGATGGCAGCGACGACGACGGCTCCGCCGCCGGTGCCCGAGCCGGTGCAGCCCGAGCCCGAGCCGCAGCCGATGGTGGCCGACACGCCGCCTCCGCCTCCGCCACCGCCGCCCCCACCTCCGCTACTTGAGCCCGAGCCCGAGGTCGCGCTGCCGCCGCCGCCCGAGCCTCCGCCACCTCCACCTCCACCGCCTCCTCCTCCGCCGTTCCCAACTGCGGAGCCGGTCAGCACGGGATCCAGCCAGCAGGGCACGGAAGTCTGGCAGCCACCGCCGGAGCCGTTCCAGCCTGAGCCGTTCGAGGCCGTGCTGCTGAGCTCGGGTCCAGCCGGAGCCGGCGCCGACCTCGGCGTGCTGCAGCGCGAGCCGCTGTCCAGGGCCAGGGACATTCCGCCGGGCGCCAGCAGCTACGTCTCGGACGCGCCGATCGTCGAGGGCGTGTACTGCAGCCGGGGGCACTTCGATGACCCCGAGTCGCTGTTCTGCGCGGTCTGCGGGATCTCGATGAACCAGCAGACGCTGGTCCCGAGGCCAGGCACCAGGCCGCCGCTGGGCGTGCTGCTGACCGACGACGGCTCGGTGTTCCAGCTCGACCGGGACTACATCGTGGGCCGGGAGCCAAGCCTGGACGGGTCAGTGGCGTCCGGCAAGTCGCGGCCGCTGCGCATCGCCGATGACTCGGGAATCGTGTCCCGGGTACACGCCAAGGTCCAGCTTGACGGCTGGCGTGTCACCGTCACCGATCTAGGGTCGGCCAACGGCACCAGGGTCAAGCTGCCCAAGCAGCCCTCTGACACTGTGCTCCAGCCGCATGTCCCGCTTGTGCTTGCTGCCGGAAGCCAGGTGGATCTGGGCGGACGCGGGTTCCGATACGAGTCGCATCGTGGCCGGTGAGCTTGCCAGCCGGCAAGCAGGTACCGGTCACTCGGCAGGCGACGGGGCCCGTCACGGGCTTGCTGGCCGTTACTGCCGGGGTCTGACCGGCCCGCCCGGCCAGCGAGCTAGCGCTTGTGCGGGCGGGCGACGATGACCGACTCGGAAGTTCAGCTGCTGCTGTTCGACATTGCCCTGATCATCATTCTCGCCCGGCTGCTGGGGGAGCTCGCCAGGCGGCTCGGGCAGCCGCCGGTACTGGGCGAGATCGTGGCCGGGATCCTGCTCGGTCCGACGCTGTTCAGCGGCTGGATCACCAACCACCTGTTCCCGCCGGACCTCATCGCGCCGCTGACCGCCATCGCCAACCTCGGTCTGGTGCTGTTCATGTTCGTGGTCGGCTACGAAGTGGACTTGGCGCTGGTCAAGGGCCGGGAGAAGGTCGCGGCCGGCGTGGCGATCGGCTCGATCGCCTTGCCGCTCGTCCTCGGCATCGGCCTTGGCGTCTGGCTGGCCACCCGGCACTCAGTGCCGCACAAGCTCACGTTCGTGCTGTTCTTCGGCGTGGCGATGTCGATCACCGCGTTCCCGGTGCTGGCCCGTATCTTGACCGACCGCGGCATGCACCGCACCAGGATCGGCGGTCTGGCGCTGGCCGCCGCCTCGGTCGATGACGTGCTGGCCTGGTGCCTGCTCGCGGTCGTCATCGGCATAGCGGGCGCCTCGAACGGCAGCGGGTGGAAGCTGGCGCTCGCCCCGGTCTACGCCGCCTTGATGATCTTCGGTGTCCGCCCGGCGGTGCGCAAGCTCGCCCAGATCTTCAAGCAGCAGGGCAGGCTTACCCCGACTGTGCTCGCGGCCGTGCTGGTCTTGCTGCTGCTGTCGTCTTTCGCCACCGACTGGATGGGCGTGAAGTTCATCTTCGGTGCCTTCATCTTCGGCATCGCGATGCCAAGGGACGAGCCCGCGCTTCGTCAGGCCATCCTGGAGCGGCTCGAGCAGGTCAGCGTCATCTTGCTGCTGCCGGTGTTCTTCGTGATCGCCGGCCTGAAGGTGAACCTGTCCGGGATCGGCGTGTCCGGCCTGGTCGACCTGCTGCTGATCATGATCGTCGCGGTCGCCGGCAAGTTCGGCGGCGCCTACTTCGGCGCGAGACTGACCGGGGTGCGTGCGCGGCAGGCGGGCGCACTCGCCGCGCTGATGAACACGCGCGGCCTGACCGAGCTGGTGATCCTGACCGTCGGCCTGAACCTGGGCATCTTGAACGCGCAGCTGTACACGCTGATGGTCGTCATGGCGATCGTTACCACTGGCATGGCGGGTCCGCTGCTCCGCTATATCTACCCGAACCGGATCATCGAGCGGGACATTACCGAGGCCGACCGGTCGGTGCTCGGCCAAGCAGGTGCGCACCGCGTGGTCGTGCTGGTCGACGACCCAGTGGCGGCCGGCCCGCTGGTCGACCTAGCCGCACAGCTCGCATCGGCTAGATCCACCACCGAGGTCGTGCTTACGCATCTGGTGCCGAACCGGCAGACCGAGCGGCTCGAGGTCGGTTCCGGCCTCGGCGGCGAGTTGCTCGCCATGACCGCCAGCATGGACACGCTCCAGCAGCTCGCTGCCCGGGCGGAGACCCGCGGGGTGACGGCGGTCGTGCAGTCTAGGCTCAGCGACAACGTGGCCGCCGAGTTGCCCGGCTACGTCGCGGCGGCTGATCCGGACAAGATCGTGATGTACCGCGATGCCGCGCCGATCAGTGAGCTCAGCAACGAAGGCCGGGTCCAGATCGTGGTGCTGGTCAAGCCGCTGCCCGAGATGCCGACGGCCTCCGTCGCCCACTGGGTCAGGGGCGCGGACTCCGACGCCGCGCTTCAGGTGGCAGGTGAGCTCGCGGCCGCCGGGCACCTTGACCTTGTGCTCACCCCGGCGGGGCGGCAGACTACGACCCGCGCTTCCGATCTGACCAAGCGCGGACTGGCGGCGAGCGTGGGAACCTCACCGGCGGGCAGCATCGTTGTAGGGCCAGCCGACGCGCTGCTCGCGGTGCCGGCTGGCGCGGTAGCGCGAGCAGCGGCCGCCGACGGGTCGGACCCCATCGCCGATCCCGACGACGGAGTGCCGGTCGAGAGTGACGGCATCCGGGACATTCACATAGCAGTCGTGGCCGGCAGCAATGAAGCCAGTGACGACATGGACCAGTGGGTTGAGGCGCTGGATGGACGTGGCCAGCGGGAAAGCAGGGAGAGCAGTGAATAGTACTGACTCACGCCTCGCGCTCGATCGGGCCGGCATCGCCGACTACCAGTTCATTCGGTTGATCGGCACCGGCAACAACGGCGTGTTCTACCTGGCCAACCGGCCAGAGCGGCTGCAGATCGACGCCGATCTGGTCGCGGTCAAGGTGTTGTCCGGCTCGAACAGCCAGGACACGTTCCGCCGGGCGACGCGGGAGCTGGCGGCGTTCGCGGCGGTCAAGTCGCCGTACCTGGTGTCGCTGTATGACGCCGGCCAGCAGGGCGATGACCTTTACTACTCGATGGAGTACCTGCCCGCGGGCTCACTCGCCGACTCGGCCGGATCACTGCGGCCGGGGGAGGTGCTCACCGCTGTCGCCGATGCTGCCAGGGCCGCCGACGCGCTGCACAATGCCGGGATCGCGCACAACGACATCAAGCCGGGCAACGTGATGCTGCACGAGAACGGCGCGAAGCTCAGCGACCTGGGGCTCAGCCAGCTGCTCACACCTGGCCTGACGATCACTGGCCTCGGGTCGGCGGGTTCGGTCGAGTTCCTCGACCCGGCGATCATCCGCGGCGAGACGCCCTCTCGTGCCACCGACATCTACGCGCTCGGCGCCACTCTGCACCGGGCGCTGGCCGGGGTCGGCCTGTACGGCGACCTGCCATCGGACAACACGATGGTCGCGATGCGCCGGGTGCTGTCTCACCCCCCGACTGTCTCGCCGAACCTGGCCGCCGAGGTCAGGGACATCATCGCCGCCGCCACCGACCCCGACCCGAAGGCCCGCCCGAACACGGCGGCCGAGCTGGCCGAGCGCATCGACGCGGTTGCCGTTGCCTGAAGTCATATCCGCGGCGGTTCCAGGGGTCCCCCCTGGGCCAGCACAGCGGCTAAGTCAGCCAGCTACGGCTGGCCTAGCCGTCCTGGTCAGGGCGAATGCGGCCAGGTAGACGAGCGTCGCGACGCTGACGATGCCGAAGCTGGGCGGTAGCTGCGGGGCCGAGTAGGCGATCAGCAGGCCGGCCCAGACCGAGCCGACCGCGATGCCAGCCGAGAGCCAGAGCCCGGCGAACGGCCGGGCGGTCAGCCGCTGGGCTGCTCCCGCTGGTGCGGCCAGGAGACCGAGCAGCAGCAGTGCACCGACCGCCTGCGTGGCGGCCGCCGCCGTGACTCCGACCAGGCCGAGAAAGACCAGGCCGAGCAGCCGGACCGGTACCCGCCGTGCGCTGGCGACCGCGGTGTCGACGCTCGCGAACAGCAGCGGCCGGCCGATCACGATGACCGCCAGGCAGACCCCGACGCAGACGGCGGTGTCGATCACGGCCTGGCTGGCCGAGAGCCCGAAGATGGTGCCGAACAGGACGTTGACGCCTGAGGTGCCGTTCGCGCCGGACGTCGAGGTCGTGTAGATGGTCAGGAACAGCGCGCCGAGCCCGAGTATCCAGGCGAACACGCTGCCGATCACGGTGTCGTCCGCCTGCCCCTGACCCCTGGTGCCAAGCACGGCCATCGCCAGCGCGACCACGATGCACGCGCCGTACAGGCCGATCAGCAGGTCGGTCCCGGCGGCAAGCGCCGCCAGGGCGCCGGTGAACGCGACGTGGCTGAGCGCGTCACCGGTGAAGACCTGAGCCCGCAGCACCACGAAGTACCCGGTCAGCCCGGCCGCCGCCGCGATCGCACCGCCCGCGATGAACGCATACCGCAGGAACGGCTGCGCGAAAAGGTGCGTCAGCGCGTGGATCATGCCGCCACCGCCTGCCAGCGCCCGGCGGTGCTCCGGCCTGCCGCCGCGAGCAGGTAGCCGCCGAAGCCGAAGCTCGTGATGTAAAACCCGACCGGATAGATGGAGAAGTAGGCGACGCCCAGCCCGAGCCACACCGTTACCAGCCCGAGCACGATGGTGATCGCCAGGCTCGCCAGCGGGCGGGCCGTGAGCTGCTGAGCGGTCGCGGCCGGCATCACCAGCAGCGCGAACACCAGCAGTGCCCCGGTGATCTGGCTGACCTCGGCCGCCGCGCAGCCCAGCAGGATGAGGAAGACAGTCCCGAGCAGCCGGACCGGCACGCCCCGGGCGGCGGCCACGTCTGGGTCGACGGTGGCGAAGAACAGCGGCCGGCCGATCACCGCGAGTACGACCAGCGCGACCACCGCGACCACGAGCAGGGCCAGCACCTGACCGGTCGAGATGCCGAGGAACGAGCCGAACAGCAGGTTCGTCAGGCCGTTGAGGAAGCCGCCGTACAGGCTTACGAACAGCGCGCCGCAGGCCAGCGCGAACGCCTGCACGGTGCCGATCACGGCGGATTCGCTGCTGCGGGCCCGGCCGCCAAGCGACCGGGGGATCGCGGCGAGCACGATCGCGGCCGCGATCGCGGCGGTGAAGTAGCCAGCGGTCGCGCTGATGCCGAACAGGATGGCGGCCGCCGCGCCCGGGAACGAGACGATCGCCAGCGTGTGGCCGGCGAAGGACTGGCGGCGCAGCACCATGAACCAGCCGAGTGCGCCCGCGGCGATCGCGACAATGGTCCCGGCGAGCAGCGCGTTGACCATGAAGGAGTAGCTGAGCAACTGCCGGAGGTCGGCGAGCAGGTTCCAGCGCAGGGTCACCGTCGCTGCCGGACCGGCCCCCGCGACTACCACTGCTGAGCCGGGATGTTCGTCGCGTCGCCGTGCCGGTCGGTGTGCCTGGCCGGCGCTTCTGGCTCGCCGACCACGACGAGCCGGCCGTCGGAGGCTTGGAGCACCTCGATCGGCGTCCGGTACAGGTCGGTCAGGATCTCAGACCTGATGACCTCATCGGGCGTGCCGCAGACCGCGCCGCCCCTGGCGACGTAGGCCACCCGGTCGAGATAGGGCAAGATCGGGTTCACATCGTGAGCGACCAGCATGACCGTGACCTGGTGCTCACGGCAGATCCTTGAGATCAGCGCGGCGACCGAGGCCTGGCTCGGCAGGTCCAGGCTGTCCAGGGGTTCGTCGAGCACGAGCAGTTGCGGTCGTTTGACCAGTGCCTGGGCGATCAGCAGCCGTTGCTGCTCGCCACCGGAGACCTGCCCGATCGGCCGGGTGGCGAACGCGGTCGCACCGACGAGTTCGATTACCTCGGTGACCCGCTCGGCGGCGGCCCGCCGGGACGGCAGGAATTTGGTGCCGAAGGGGATTGGCAGGCCCCAGCGTTCGCCGTCGCTGCCGAGGCCGACGATGTCGACTCCGCGCACCCGCAGGCTGGCATCGAAGTTGCGGCGCTGCGGCAGGTAGCCGATCTGCCGCCCAGCCTGCCCGGCCGGGAGCCCGAGCACAGTCACCGAGCCGGCCGACAATCCGACCAGCCCGAGTGCGGCCTTGATCAATGTCGACTTGCCGACACCGTTCGGCCCGAGCACGGCGACGAACTCGCCCTGGGCCACCTCGAGGCTGACATCGGACCAGATCGTGCGGCCGCCGACCTGGACGGCCGCATGGTCGAACCGTACCGCCTGCCTGGCCAGGGTTGCCTGCGGCCGGATCGAGGCACTGGTCATCGGTGAGCTTCCCCCGCTCTCTGCGCTGCTGCTTCGGCCTGTGCTTCAGCCAGCGCGGCTTCGATGTCGCGCAACTGCCGGTCCTGCCAGGCCTGATAGCTGTCCTGCGGCGGCGCGAGCGTCTCGGTGATCGTGGTGATCGGGATGTGGGCCGCTCTGGCCGCGCGGATCTGAGCCTGCACGTCAGGAGTGACGTTCTGGCTGTTGTACACGTAGATCTTGATCAGGTGATGGCTGATCTGGTGGTCGATGGTGAGCTTGTCGGCCGCGGAGACTTCGCCGCCCTCGCTGATCGCCTTCAGGAACGAGTAGGGAGTGATGAGCCGAAGGCGGAGCGCGGGAGCCAGCATCGCGAAGATCGACTCTGACGCCCCGACCGGAGCGCCGCCAAATTTTCTCCCTATCGCTTTGATCAGAGAGTGGTACTCGCGCAAGCCCGCGGTGTCGAAGTGAGCGCGCTGGCGGGCGAAGTAAGCGGAGTCGGCCGGATCGAGTTGGCTGAAGTCGGCGACCAGCTGGCGGACGATCTGCTGCACGTCGGCCGGGTTGTACCAGCGGTGCGGGTTGGCGCCGTCGGCCAGGCCGAGCGTGGTGCCGACGTTGAGCACGGTCTGGGCGTCCTGGTCGGCGGCGAGCACGCGCGCGGCCCAGGGGTCGTAGCCGATCCCGTTCTCGATGACGAGCTGGGCCCCGGCGATCGAGCGGGCGTCGAGCGCGGACGGCTCGTAGCTGTGCGGGTCGGTGTTCGGATTGGTGATGATGCTGATCACGTGCGCGTGCCGGCCGCCGATCTGGCTGGCGATGCTGCCCCAGAAGTTTTCTGCCGCCACGACGGTGACGACGCGGCCGCCGCCTTTGCTGCTGCTGGCCTTGGCCGCTTGGGTGGCCGGGCTGGCTGAGCTGTTCGCGGCGATAACGACCGGGCCGATGATGACGGCCAGGGCCAGCGCGAGCGGGGGGAGTGACCGTAGCAGGGCGGTCGCCTGCGCTGGCGTGAGGCGTGAACGTGGCACTGGTTCCGGGGTCCTTGCTTTGCCGCTTCCGGGATTGTCGGTCCCCCTGCTGATGCAGGAGCCTAATTGAAAACCGTTTTCATTTCAAGTTGTCGCGCGGGGGTCGGTGACTGGCTTGCGGCCGGCCCGGTCGGTTACCCATCGCATCGGTCTGCTTACGATTAGTCATAGGTCAGCTGCCGTCCAGTGCTACGGGGGGATTCGCAATGACGATGCACGCCGACCAGCTAGTGGGTGCCCCGGTAATCGACGCGGACGGCCGGGGGGTCGGTACCGTCGAGCAGGTGTTCCGCGACGACGTCGACGGCACGCCTAGCTGGGCCAGAATCCGGTCAGCCAAGGGGCTCCACTTCGTTCCGCTCGCGGGAGGTAAGGTCACCGGCACCGGTGGGCTGATAGTGGCGTTCGACGAAGGCAAGATCTACAGCGAGCCCGACGTCAATGTGGACAGGCATATGTCGGTCGAGCAGGAAGAGGAGCTGCGCCGGTACTTCGGGCTCGGGGTTCCAGCGCAGGCCGCAGGGCCTGAGGCCGGGCGTACGGAGGCCGGGCGTGCCGAGGCTACTCGTCCGGAGGCTGCTCCTCCGGAGGCTGCTCCTCCGGGGGCCGCTCCTCCGGGGGCCGGGCAGGTGCGGCCGCCGATGGCTGGTCAGGCTGGTCAGGCCCAGCCGAGCCAGACCCAGCCGAGCCAGACCCAGCCGAACCAGACCCAGCCGAACCAGGCTCGGCTGGGGGAGCCAGTTGCCTCTGGCCACGCAGGCGAGACGCGGGTGGATCGTTCGCCATCACCTGCGACGGACCAGCCCGCCCAGCAGTGGATGATCCGCTCGGAAGAACGCTTCTCGGTCAACCTCGAAACCCAAGAGGCCAGTCGGGTAAGGCTGCGCAAGTACGTGGAAACCGAGCCGGTCGAGCAGACCGTCAAGGTCTTCCACGAGGAGTACGAGATCGAGCGCGTTCCGATCGCGCAGGATGATCGGGTCAGCGCGGACCTGGCCGAAGGCGAGCAGGAGATCATCTTGCGCGAGGCCCGGGCGATCATCACGAAGGAATCCGTCCCGGTCGAACGCATTCGCCTGGCGGCCAGGAAGGTCGAGGAAGACAAGACCGTCCGAGACGAACTCCGTCGCGAACGCATCGAGATCCTCGGCGCCGATGAAGCCGGGCAGTCTGCGGCCCAGTCACCAACGGCCCAGTTCAAGCCAGGTCAGCCGAAGCCGGGGGAGCCGTCGGGCGGCCCGCGTCCGTCGCCTGGGCAGCCGGCGTCTGGGCAGCCGGCGCCCGGGCAGCCGGCGCCCGGGCAACCGCGCCGCTGACCCGAACTAAACGATCGGCCGGCCGGTCAGCATCAAACTCAACGCTGCTCAGCTGAGGGCATGGCATTTGAGGAGATGCTGACCGGCCAACTGGACCTGCGCCACGGCCGTCCGCAACGGTCGGCCCGGCATGAGACGGTCACGGGTTTCAGCAGCATTGTTGACCCGCTGGCGTCCTACCTCGGGTTAGAGCTACGACAACGCCGGCCCGGAGCCGTTGTCAGGACGACGCCAGCGGGTCAGCGTTGTTGTACCTCGGCGCCGAACGACAACATTGCTGACCCGTTGATGCTGTAACCCGCGCTCAGGCCGCCCGCCGAGCTTCGTGCGCCGCTTGCTGACCTTCGTGCGCCGCTTGCTGACCTTCGATCTGACATCCGTGTCCGCCGCACCTTGATCCCGCCGCACCTTAATCCTGCCGCACCCCCTGCATTTCCTCGGAGCCAGATGCCGCCCGCCGGCGCCACCCCGGTCTTGCCGTCCTCCCAAACCCAGGCGCGAGCCGCATCACCGAGCCGCCCAACCTAAACTACTGCTCACATCCGAGAGCACTGCTCTTGACTTCGCTCGCCAACTAGTGCACACTGATCCGTATAGAGAGCAGTGCTCGCAAACGGAGGTCACAGAGATGTCAGCGAACCAGACGCCCAGGTACGTGATGCCGACCACGCCAACTGGCCGCCGCCTGAACACCATGTTCAACTCGACCGTTGCGGCCTTGACTAAGTTCGGCATCAGCATCTGGGGGAGTCGTGTGCTGTACGTGCGGGGCCGGACCTCAGGTGAGTGGCGGACGAACCCGGTGAACGTGCTTACTCATGACGGCCACAGGTTCCTTGTCGCGCCCCGGGGTCAGACCCAGTGGGTGCGCAACCTGCGCGTGGCCGGCGGCGGCGAGCTCAAGGTTGGCCGCAGGGTCGAGCGGTTCACTGCGACCGAGCTTGCGGACGACCAGAAGCCTGAGATTCTGAGGGCTTACCTGAAGCGCTGGAAGTTCGAAGTCGGCGTCTTCTTCGACGGGGTCAACGCGGACGCACCCACTGCCAAGCTGCTTGAGATCGCGCCAGGCTACCCGGTCTTCCGGATCGCCACCCAGTCGACCCCGGCCTCCTAGCGGCCAACTCTCTCGAACTCGCATCCACGCCAGTCCTATGTCACGCCCGAGCCCGACCTCGAATCCGGGGCCGGGCTCGCCGCACCTCGCTGCTCGACTACCCCGCTGGCCCGGTCGCCGCCCGGGCCAGCGCCCCGCGCGCTGCTGCCAGCGCAGCCTCATCGCTAAACCCAAGCTCGCGCGCAGTCTTCGCCAGGTGCGCGGCCGCTGCGGTCAACTGCTTGCGCCGAGACTCATCCTGGCCAGATTCTGCCGCCGCATCGCGCACGACGGTGCCGTGCCGGCCCCGGCCTTCAATCAGTCCTGCCTGCTCAAGTTCCCGATATGCGCGCGCAACCGTCCCGCCAGCCAATCCCAAGTCAGCCGCCAGTTGTCGAACCGGCGGCAGCCGATTGCCCGGCTTCAGTTCGCTGGTTGCGATCAGCCCGGCGATCTGCTCCCTGAGCTGCTCGTACGGCGGCACTGGCGAGTTCAGGTTGACCTGCAGAACCGGCGCCTGCGCCTCCACCGGCCGAGACGACGGAGATGGTTGAGCCGACGGGGTCATGCGATCCTCGGCTCCGCTGGTGCCGGATCGGCTGGTTCCACCGGTGCGCTGCGCCACCGGCTCAGTATTGACCAGATGACCAGGCCCGCGATGGCGAGTCCGATGCCGAGCCCAGCTAGGACTGAGCCGAAGGCGATGTAGGCGGTCCCGTCCCCGACGGGATTGATGAGCGCACGCGAGGCCGTGATCACGCTCGCCAGTGAGAGCAGCTCAATTCCGAGTACGGCGCCGGTGACTGCTCGGGCCGCGTTAGCTCGGGAGGTCGTAACCCGCCCGGATCCACTGCCTTCGTTAACTGGCTGCGGCAGCCTGGCGACCTTGCTCATCAGGGGGAACCAAGCTGCTATGGCAGCGGCGGACATGATGGCGAACGGGAGAATTAGCTCAAGCATCTGCCCTCTGCCGAGGTAACTGGGCGGCGGCACAATGACGCACACCGCGGACCCCAGCAGAGCGAGCGAGGCGACGACCACGGTCGTGCGGAGCGCCCATTTCGGGAGGTATTGCCAGGAGTTTCTGGCTTGCAGCGACGCGACCCGGATCGGGCCCGCCGGCTGGCTTGACGGCCGAAGTTCAAATACCAGCATGCCGAGCAGGTATCCGACCGCCACGAAGGCGGGGACCAGGATGCCGGCCGTTGCCAAGTAGGTCAGGACGCCGATCACGGCACCGGCGATGAGGCCGCCGATCCGGCCGGTCCTGGCCCGGCGAACCGCCGCGCTGCTGACGCTGTCCGTCGCGTCGCGCTTGCTGGCCCGGCGGGTGCTGATCCAGACGGAGAGGCCGACCAGCACCACAGGGATGCCGACGATCACGCTGATGCTGCCCAGTAGCACCAAGATAAACGAGGAGGGCAACGAGAAGATTGAGGAACTGCTCATGCCAATCAATGTATCAACTGCTTGATACATTGTCGAGAGGCGGCCGGCGGGTGGCCAGGGGTGATCCCTGGGCTGGCGGGTAACGGCAGATCGCATCGCCGTGGCGGCTTGCCCGCGACTCTGGCTCGCTGGTTAGCTGTGTTGCTTACCCCCGGGAGATCCGGGGCGTTCTGGCCTGCGGTGAATCAATGGAGGTACCGGCGGTGGCAGCCAAGTTCGTACTCAAGAAGAGCTCTAACGGGAAGTTCCACTTCAACCTGCACGCTACGAACGGCCAGGTGATCGCGACTTCGGAGATGTACGAGAGCAAGGCCGCCGCGGTCAACGGCATCGAGTCGGTGCAGAAGAACGCGCCGGTCGCCGAGTTGGACGACCAGACGGCGAGCTAGTCAGGTTCTCGGCCTCTCCGGAGCGTGATTCCCGGAGAGGCCCGCCAGCCCCCGAGCCGGCCGTCCGGCCGAGTCGGCCGAGTCGGCCGTCCGGCTCTGACCGGCCTCTGGGATCCGGCACTCAGCCCGCGCAAATCTTTCTAAATCAAAGGCTTTGAATCTTTTTTTACGCATAACGCTTTGCGCGGGCGGTTTCCCTGGACCCAGAGGCCGGTCCAGCTCGGGCTGCTAGCCGGGCTTCCCGTCGCGTTCGCTTCTTCTGGCGAGGCGCTGGAGTTGCCCTTCGTGCACGCCAGGCAGCCAATCCTTGCCGAACGTGGCCGATGGGCCGACCCGCGGGTCGGCGGGAACGCCCGCGTCACGCATAGCCTGCACGTACGCGCGATCCTGGTCGATCCGTGCGTGTACCTGATCGGCTCCGCCGACGGACCCGTGGCCGGGGACGAGGACATCGACGTCGCCCGCCACGCCCTCGAGCAGCCGCAGCCCGGCGAGGTAGCCCTCGATCGGGTCAGCGGTGCCGTTCAAGTCGAGCAATGGAATCAAGACATCAGAAAGCATGTCGCCAGCGACGAGAACCCCGCGCTCCTCGATCAACAGCGCCGCATGACCAGGGGCATGCGCTTGATGCTCGATAATCCGGACTTGGGGGCCATCCCAGGGAAGCTGCGCCAGCTCGGCGGGCAGGCCGGTGATGAGGCCGAGCAGGTCCAGCGGTACCTGCTCGGCGATGTCCGGCGGTATCAGTTCTGCGGTGATGCGGTCCTTCGCGCCCGCATCCGACAGCCGATCTCGGACGGTGGCCGCGCAGCGGGCCGTGCCGTAACGGGGCGCCGCGCCGAGCCGGGCATGCCAGAGCAGGTGATCCCAATGCGGATGCGTAGAAAACCCCGCCACAACGGGCTGACCCGAATCGGACAGGTCGTTCGCGAGGCAGGCTATTTCGTGGTCTTGCACCCCAGGGTCGATGAGCAGCACGCCGGCCCGGCCTTGCACGACAACGGCGTTGCTCTGGCAGAACTCGCTCTCGTGGATCAGCACGCCCTCCGCGACCTGCCTCAGCATGGGGCTCCTTCCGCTTGTGGTAGCCATCGAGGTGTTGACGCCAACCCTGCCAGAAAGTCTGACGCGCGCTAACTTGATGTAGTCGAATGTTTGTTCGATAATAACTCTATGGGAGCCGCAGCTGCACAGGTCACATCGCTGCCGCCCTGCCAGGCCACCCAAGGCGAGCGCCGGCCGGACGGCTTGGTCTCCCTGCTCGCCGGCGGGACGGTCCGCTCTGCCCGCGACCTCAGCCCAGGCGCCGGCGTTGTCCCTGATGCCGATCTGCTCCCCGTGCTGCCCGCGCTGCAGGACCTCCTGCCACTTGGCGCGCTGCAACGCGGCTCGATCGTAGCGGCAGATAGCTGGAGCATGCTTTGCCTGGCGCTGGCAGCCGGGCCGGTCGCATCTGGTGCGTGGTGCGCGGTGGCCGGGATCGCCGAGTTCGGGGTAGCGGCTGCCGCCGATACGGGGCTCGACCCTGCCCGGTTGCTTTTGGTTCCCGATCTTGGCCAGAGCTGGCCCCAGGTCGTCATGTCCCTGCTTGACGGCTGTGACCTGGTCCTGCTTCGCCTGACTGACCGGCCATCCGCTCAGACCCGCCGCAAGCTCGAAGCGGCGGTCCGTCGGCACGGCGCCGTGCTGATCGTGGCGGGAAACTGGGACGGCGCGCAGGTCAGGCTCCGGATCGCCAGTCAGGTCTGGACCGGGATCGGCCTGGGACACGGACGGCTGCGCGAGCGCAAGGTCCAGGTGGTGGCGGATGGCCGCGGCAGCTGGTCGCGGTCAAGGGCGCGCTGGCTGTGGCTGCCGGGTCCTGACGGCACGGTTTCTTCCGTGGCCGATGACCTTGAGTCGCCCGGTTCGCATGAGATAACCGCCGAGCTCGAGCTGGCGCTCACCGCAGAACTTGAGGCCGCGGCGACGGCCATCAACACCGCCACCGCCCAGCGGACCAGCGCCGGATGACACCAGAACCTGCGGAAGACTGGCAGCGCCGAATCCT
>DASYAT010000113.1:0-1996 GCA_036501205.1 Streptosporangiaceae bacterium
AATCAGGAACGTCGTGGCAAAATAGCGGAAGAAGCTGATGGCCGTCAGTGATTTGAGTTGCTGAATTTTTGGCTGGCTTTTCATTTTAGGCCAGATGATTGTGGCGAAGATTGTGAACCAGGCGACAAGCCCGAGCACCACGCTCATGCCGAAATAAACGATTGAATTCATCTTGTTGTTCTCCTTACCTTTCTCATGTGCTAGCTCCCTTTGAGCCCCGCGCTGTTATCCAGCGCCGGCTGCTGTCAGGCTGCGACCGGGCCGATTTCGACTCCTGCCATTTCGGCGTAGATGAGGAAGCGGAACGGATCTTGCAGCTGGTGCCGCTCCATCAGCCGGTAAAGGGCTCGCTGACGCAGTTCCGCTAGCTCGCGGGACTCCGGATGCCTGGCCAGGCCGGCAGTAATGATCTCCAGGGCGAGCGCGCTGTCGCGCTGGGCTAGCAGGGTCCGTGCGGCCGAGGCGAACAGCTCGGGCCTGCCGCCGGCCAGCAGGTCGAGCGCCGCTGCCCGGTCAGCCGCGTCGACGGGCTCCAGTCCCTGCCCGTCCGGCTGCCAGTATCCGGAGTGCTGGTGGTAGAGCCGCTGCACGAAATGGTCGCGGATGATCAGGTACGGGCCGACGGCCGCAGGGTGCTCGCGCAGCACTTCCGGCAGAACGCTGGCCTTCAGCAGCCTGGTCAGGGTCAGCCCGCGGCCGATGCCGGCGAGCGACCGGTCCCGCAACTCGGTGAGCGCGGCGCGCAGGCCGGGGACGGCGTCCACGGTGAACAGCTCGGTCAGCGTGGTGTGGCCGTGCACCAGCATGCGGGGGCTGATCTCGGCGATGAGCGCGAGCGTGTCGAGCATTCCGTCTGGTGATCCCTCGGCGAAGAAGGGCGCGCCTAGGTAGGGCATCATCACGTCGCCGGTGAACAGGACGCCGCTACCTGGCAGGTAGACCATGAGGGCGTCGCTGGTCTCGCCGCCGGTCGTCGGGTACAGGACGAAGTCCGTCCCGCCGATCGATACCGGGGTGGGCTCGGAGATCAGCCGGCCAGCCAGTATCTCCGCAGGCCTGACAGCCGCATCGGTGCTGCCGAACCCGGTGCCGCTTCCGGTGAAGTAGCGGAACGGGAACACGTTCGCGTGCTGCCGCTGCAGCTCGGACGGGAACCCGGCCTGTGCGATCAGCTGTGTGCCTTCGCTGGCGAGTGCGCCGATGCCGCCGGCATGGTCGAAGTGCGCGTGCGTCAGGATCACGTGGCCGACGTCGTCAGGGTGCAGGCCGCCGTCGGCCAGGGCGGCTCTGACGCGGTGTTCGGCCGTCCCGGCGTCGATCGCGACGACACCGCTGTCGGTGCTGACAAAGGCGAAGTCGGCGAAGTCGTAGCCCTGCGCCACCCGGACGCCGGGCGCCACCTCGACGATCCTCGGATAGCCGAAATGGTAGCCGTCGGCCGCGTTCGCCCAGCCGCCGCCGAACTGAAGCCTCGCCTCAGCCGGAGCCGACGACAGGCCCGAATCTGCGGCGGCCTTGACTGCCCGGTCACGCTGGCCGGTGGCGGCATATGCCGCGGACAGGCCGTGGTAGACCGCGCGGATCATGTTGCTCGGGAACTGGTCGCGGACGGCGAGTATGAACTCCAGGTCGGCGACGGCCTGCTCGGCATGGCCTGCCTCAGCCGGTAGCGGCGCGAGCGCGAGGCCGCGATAGTACTGCGCCGGTCCGAGATCCCTGCTGGCGGCGTCGTCCAGCCTGGCCACGCCAGCCGGGATGTCCTCGCCAGCGCGGACCTGGAAGTACCCGGCCAGGGCCAGCGGCAGCACCTGGTCCGGCTGGCTGGCGGCGAGTGCCTCGAAGTAGCTCAGCCCGTCGTGGTCTGCCCCGGTCGCGGCGAGCACGGTCGCGAGCGTGACGAGCGTGGCCCGGTCAGCGCCCGGCCAGCTGGCGGCCACCTTGAGCGCCTCGATGTTCTGGTCCTTGATGATCTGCTGTGACATTGCCTGCTTCTTCC
>DASYAT010000114.1:0-14604 GCA_036501205.1 Streptosporangiaceae bacterium
ACACTGGCCAGCGATCTCATCGGTACCCCTCAACCAGTCGGACGCGTTGCTGGTACCAGGAAAACTAGCGATAACGGCACCAACAGGGCAAGAGGCGACCAGATCAGGGACGCAGTGCACCCGAACCCGCAGAGCGGTAGAATTCCACCCTATCCATAGAAATTTCGGCGTCATCCGCGGCCACAGAACGCGAGCGGACGCCGTTGTGGAGCGCAGGCATGAATGGTGCCGCGGATGGGCCGGTTGCAGAGGGCTCCGGGGGATCACTCCCCCGGGCTAGTGCTGCAGCAAGATCTAACACGGCCCCCGGGAGAATCACGGACGGCGCGCCGCTGGTCGGGCGGCGTGACGCGTTGCTCGCATTCAACCAGGCGCTGGACGCCTCTGGGGCGCCGGCCTTTCAGTTCCTCGTGCTCATCGGCGAGCCGGGGGCGGGCAAGACGCGGCTTCTTGGTGAGCTGACCAGGCAGGCAGCGGGCCGGGAGCTGACCACGCTGGTTGGCCGGGCCGCTGAGTTCGAGCAAGAGCTGCCTTTTGGCGTGGTGGTCGACGCGCTCGATGACCAGGTGGAGTCGTCGCTGGCGGGCCTGGCTGAGCGGCTTGGGGCCGAGACGTCGGCGCTGCTCGGCACCGTTCTGCCTGCCTTGCGGACGCCGGGCCAAGACCGCGAGACCGGCCCGCGCAGCGATCAGGCCGATCGAACCGGGCAGACTGGCCCGGGCAGTGACCTGACCAGCCGGCTGCGGGTGTACCGGGCGATGCGCCGGCTACTCGAAGACCTGGCCAGCCAGGACGGGCTGGTGCTGATCCTCGACGACCTGCACTGGGCCGACAGCGCGTCCGTCGAGCTGCTCGATCACCTGGTACGGCATCCGCCTAGGGGCCGGGTCCTGATAGCGATCGCCTACCGGCCCGCCCAGGCATCGCCGCGGCTCGCCGCCTTGCTCGGATCGGCCGGAGCGCACGGCAGCGAGGTATCGGTGGGACCACTGAATCTCACCGAGGCCCAGGAACTGCTGGGCCCGAAGATGAGCCGGTCGCGCTGCCAGACGCTGCACGAGACGAGCGGCGGCAACCCGTTTTACCTGGAAGCGCTCGCCCGCATGGAACAGCAGGACCGCCCAGCCCAAGGCAGCTCCGACGACGGTGAGCTGCCACCGGACGTGCTGACCGCGCTGCGACTCGAACTTTCCGGCCTGTCGAAGGCTTCGCAGCGAGTGGCTCAGGGCGCGGCGGTGGTGGCGCTCGAGTTCGAGCCGACGCTGGTCGCGGTCGCGGCCGAGATGGACGAAGGCGAAGCCCGCGAGGCGCTAAACGACCTGACCGCGCGCGACATTGTCCGGCCCGCCTCCGCCGGGCGGCTGCAGTTCCGGCATCCGCTGGTGCGCCGGGCCGCCTACGACTGCGCGGCGCCGGCCTGGCTGCTGGGCGCGCATGCGCGGGTCGCCGCTCATCTCGCCGAGGTCGGCGCGCCGGCGACGCTGCGCGCCCATCATGTCGAGCGGTCGGCGCCGTTCGGGGACCAGGCCGCCACCGCCACGCTGATCACGGCGGCCAGGGACACGGCCGCCCAGGCACCGGCGACGGCGGCGCACTGGCTCGAAGTGGCGCTCCGGATCATGCCCGTCACGTCGCCCGGTCCAAACGAAAGCCCAGACGAGATCCCAGACCGCCAGCTCGAGCTGCTTCTCGAAATCGCCAAGCTGCGAGCGGTCAGCGGCCAGCTGATCGAGGGCCGCGAAGCGGCACTTGAAGCACTGCGCCGCCTCCCGCCGGCCGACTACGCCAAGCGCGCGCTCGCGGCGAGATTCTGCGCACTGATGGAGCGCCAGCTCGACCGCCCGGCCGAGGCTCGCTCGGTCCTGCTCGGCGAGCTGAGAAGGATCCCCGACCCGCAGTCCGCGGCCGCCGTCCCGCTCAGAGTAAGACTGATCGCCGAGAGCCTGATGCGCGGCGACATCCCAGCCGCCCAGGCCGTGCTCGATCTCATGCCAGAACGCTCCGATTCCCTGCCCCCCAGCATCACGCTCGCGATCGCGGCGCTCCGCCCGCTGCCCGCGTTCGCGCTCGGCCGCATCGACGCGGCCGCCCGGTTCATCGAAGCCGCCGGCCAACTGGTGGCCGTCGCGCCCGACGACGACCTCGCCGACTGGCTGGACGCCATCGCCTGGCTGTGCTGGACCGAAACCGTGATGGGCCGGTACGCGAGCGCGCTGGCTCACTTTGACCGGGCGATCGCGATCGCCCGGCGGACCGGGCAGGGCTACATCATCAGCAACCTGCTGGCCGGCCAGGCTCAGGTGCTGATCATGTTCGGCCGGCTAGAAGAAGCTTCCTGGGCCGCCGAGGAAGCCGCCGAGGTGGCCAGGATGCTCGGGTCCGGCCACCAGCTCGTCTTCGCGCTCGCCCAGCAGTGCCTGGCCGCGAGCTGGTCCGGCGAGGATCAGGTCGCCGTGCGACTGGGCGAAGACGCAGTGCGCACCGGCGAGAACAATGGCGAGTGGTCGGGCACGCACGCGCACTACGCGCTGGCGGTCGCGCTGATCAACGCCGGGCGCCGGGAGGCCGGACGCAGCGCGATGGCCGAGGTCTGCGGCGGCTCGAACCGGCCCAGGCTTGACCGCCGCAGCTTCCTGCGAGCCTGCGAAGTAATGGCCGGCCTCGAAGCCGACACCGGCAATCCCGCCGACGCCGACCGCTGGGCCGACCGCGCCGCCAGAGTCTCCTACCCCGGCCAGGAAGCCACCGCCAGGCTCGCCCGCGCCCACGCGACCCGCGAGGCCGAGCCCAAGGCCGCCGCCGCCGCCGCGACCGAGGCGGCCCAGCTCTTCGACAGCACCGGCCAGGTCATCGACGCCGGCCGGGCCAGGCTCTGCGCCGGCCAGTCCCACGCCGCGGCCGGCGATAAGGACCAGGCCCGCGTCGAACTCGCCGCCGCCGCGCGCACGTTCGCCGAGTGCGGCGCCCGCTCGCTTCAGGCTGCCACCGCCCACCAGGCGCGCAAGGCCGGCGTCCGGGTGGGGGCCCGAGGCCGGGCCAAGGGGTCAGGGTCACCACCGCCGTTCGGCTTGACCCGGCGCGAACTGGAAGTCGTCAGGCTGGTCGGCGAGGGCTACAGCAACCAGCAGATGGCCGAGTCGCTGCACCTGTCCCCCAGGACCATCGAAACTCACCTGTCGCACATCTTCGCCAAGCTCAACGTCACCTCCAGGACCGGCATCCTCAAGGTTTTCAGCGAGCGCGACTAGCCAGCATCGGCTCACCCCGAACCTGGGCTCTGGTTTCGGCGTCTATAAGTCAGTGTTTTCCACGATGCGCAGTGCCCGCTGGTGCGTGCAGTGTGAACGGTGGCGGCAACTGAACCCTTGGAGGACAGATGACTGGCCGCATCCCCAGGTACACCCTCGACGGAGTAACCGACGCCGAGGTGTCGACGCACACGTTCTCGACCGAGGATGACCTGGGACTTAGCCTGACCCGGTTCTGCCGGGCCGAGTGCGATGACGTCGTCCTGCTCGTGCACGGCCTGACGTCGTCCAGCGACATGTTCATCATGCCCGAGATCCGCAACCTGGCCGGCTACCTGCTGGACGACGGGTTCACCGACGTGTGGGCGCTCGACTTCCGCATGAGCAACCGGTTCCCCTACGACGGCGAGACGCACGCCTACACCCTGGACGACATCGCCGATTACGACTTCCCGGCCGCGATCGAGGAACTGCGCAAGCACATCGGCGACCGCCGGGTGCACGTCGTCGCGCACTGCCTTGGCTCGCTGTCGTTCATGATGAGCCTGTTCGCCGGCCGGCTGCCCGGCATCACCAGCGTGACCTGCAACAGCGTCGCGCTGACCCCGCGCGTATCGGCCTGGTCGCGCATGAAACTCGTCTACGGCCCGCCGATGTTCCAGTACGCGCTGGGACTCGACCTCCTGGATCCGAGGTTCGCCCAGAGCCCGAAGTTCACCAGGGACTGGGCGGTGGCCCGCCTGGTGGACCTGGCTCATCGCGAGTGCGACGTGAGCGCCTGCCACATGCTCAGCTTCATGTGGGGCAGCGGCCGCCCGGCCATGTACGAGCACGACAACCTGGAGCCCGTCACCCACGAGCGGATGGCCGACATCTGCAGCTCCTGCGGCACCAGCTACTACCGGCACGTCGGCAAGATGGTCCGAGCGGGCCACGCGGTGCGGTGCGACCCCAGCGACCGGCGGCACGCCGACCTGCCCGATGACTACCTGGCCGGTGCCGACAACGTCACGACGGCGATCTTGCTGCTGACCGGCGACCACAACCGGGTGTTCACCGACTCCAACGTCGTCTGCCACGAACTGATCTCCAAGCGCGTGCAAGGCCCGTGCGAGCTCGAGATCCTGCCCGGTTACGGACATCTGGACCCGCTTATCGGCAAGAACTCGCATAAGGACGTGTTCCCGCTGATCGGCGAGTTCCTCAGGCGACAGGCACACTGACATGGCGAGCGCAGGCATGACGATCCCATCAGCCACCCCAGCGGTCGAGCACGCCGACGTAGTGATCGTCGGCTCCGGCTTCGGCGGCTCGGTATCGGCCTGCAGGCTAGCTGAGGCAGGCCTGTCAGTTGTCGTGCTCGAGCGCGGCAACGCCTACCCGCCGAACAGCTTCCCGCGCACCCCCGCCCAGATGAGCAAGGCGTTCTGGCGCCCGGCCGCCGGGCTCTACGGGATGTTCGACGTCTGGCGGTTCAGCGGCTGCGACTCGGTCGTGTCGAGCGGCCTCGGCGGCGGCTCGCTGATCTACGCCAACGTCATGCTGCGCAAGGACGAGCACTGGTTCGTCCAGGACGATCCGCTGCCGCACGGCGGCTACGAAACCTGGCCGGTGACCCGCACCGACCTCGACCCGCACTACGACGCGGTCGAGCAAATGCTCAACCCGGTGCCCTACCCGCTGGACACGCCCGGGTACTCGGCGCCGAAGACGCACGCGCTGCGGGACGCCGCCGCCGAGCTCGGCCTGGCCTGCCAGCTGCCGCCGCTGGCAGTCAGCTTCGCGCCCAAGCCGGGCGCCGCGCCGGGCATCGGCCTGCCGATCGTCGACCCTGACTACGGCAACCTGCACGGCCGCCCGCGCAGCACCTGCCGCCTGTGCGGCGAATGTGACATCGGCTGCAATAACGGCGCCAAGAACTCCCTGGACTACAACTATCTGTCCGCGGCCAAGCACCACGGCGCCGACCTGCGCACCGGCCACGAGGTCAAGGCCATCCGGCCCCGGCCAGCCGGCGGCTACGAGGTCGACTACATCCAGCGCGACCTGCAGGACCCGGACGCCCCGATCGACCCCAACGCGCAGCCGACCAGGATCATCACCTGCGACCGGCTCGTGCTGGCGGCCGGCACCTTCGGCACCACCTACCTGCTGCTGCGCAACCGGCCCTACCTCCGCCACCTCAGCGCGGCGCTCGGCACCCGGTTCAGCAGCAACGGCGACATCCTGAGCTTCCTGGTCAACGCCAAGAACCATCACCGCACCCGGCCGCTCGACGCCAGCCGAGGGCCGGTGATCACGACCGCTATCCGGCTGGCCGACGAGCACGACGGCCCGGGCGAGTCGGGACGCGGCGCCTACATCGAGGACGGCGGCTACCCGGCGTTCGTCGACTGGCTGGTGGAAGCCGCTCACGTGCCGGGCGACTCGCGACGGCTGGCCCGATTCGCGCTTGAGCGGCTCCAGTCGATCGTGGGCCTGGCCCGCGAGACCGACATCTCCGGCGAGATCTCCGAGCTCATCGGCCCCGACGCGCTGTCGGTCAGCTCGATGCCGCTGCTCGGCATGGGCCGCGACACCCCCGACGGCACGCTGTGGCTGCGCGGCGACCAGCTGGACCTGGCCTGGTCGACCGCCACCAGCGAGGCGTACTTCGAGCGGGTAACGGAGACCATGCGCCGGATCGCGGCCGTGCTCGGCGCCCACTACGTGGGCAACCCGATGTGGCTGCGCAAGCGGATCGTCACCGCGCATCCGGTCGGGGGCGCGCCGATGGGACACAACCGCAGCGTCGGGGTGTGCGATGCGTACGGAGAAGTGTTCGGCCATCCGGGGCTGTACATCGCCGACGCAGCCGTGATGCCGGGACCCGTCGGCGCCAACCCGTCGATGACGATCGCCGCGCTGGCCGATCGGATGTGCACCCGCCTGCTTGAACAACGACCCGCCATGACCGCCACGGGGGCCGGTCATGGCGCCAGTGCTCATGACGACGGCAGCTTGAAGATCAACGGCAAGAAACACCGTCCGCCAGTGCACCGCCCGGATCGAACTTCGCTGTCATTCACCGAGGAAATGAGCGGCACTTGCACCGCGACCGCACGGCCCGGCCTATTCGCCGCTCCGGGCCAGGGGCAGCCGCAGCCGATGGCGTTCCGGCTCACCATTACCGCCGACGACGTAGAGCGTTTCCTGAATGAGCCCGAGCACACCGCCCGGGCTGAGGGATGGATCGATGCCGCCAGTATCGGGGGCCGGCATCAAGTCCAGCGGGGCTGGTTCAACCTATTCGCGCCCGACGACGCACCGGACCGCCGCCTCATGCGGTACCGGCTGCAATTCGCGGACGCGTCGGGCCAGCCCCGCACCGTCACCGGCGTCAAGGACATCTTCCACGGTCCGCCCAGCCGGATCTGGCCGGACACCTCGACCCTGCACATCAAGCTGCTCGAGGGCCACGTGGCCGAGGGCGAGGACGACGACGCCCGCGTCCTGGCCACCGGCACCCTGCACCTGCGCCTGACCGCCTTCGCCCGGCAGCTCACCACGTTCCGCACCAAGGGCCCGCACAGCGCGGTCGCACTCGAGCGATTCGGCCGGTTTTTCGCCGGCCAACTCTGGGACGTCTACGGCCCGCAGCCGACCGAAGCCTGACCAGCCTCGGCAAACCCACGCCCGGACATACGCGCCAGCCTCTCCTTCGCCCCGACCAGCCTCGGAAACCCACGCCCGGACATACGCAATTTTTTATGCAATAAAAATTGGTGGGGGTTTGAATGCATCATCCTGAGCGGAAGGCACTCCGGCGCTAATCGGGAAGCCCGATGCGGGGCATCAAGAACGTGCGGGGAACGAGACTAACCGGTCCCGTCTACGTGAAGCCGAACTAAGGCACCTCGCGCCGGATAGTTGGTCAGCCGGCCGGCCGGTCAGTGCACGACAAGCCTGACCCGGCCGTCTCCCGAGTCGGCTATGACCACGTCCCCGTCGGGGGCAACCGCCACGTCGCCGGGGGCGACTTCGGCCTCGGTGCCCGGTCCGCCGTCGCCTAGCCCGTTGTTCCCGCCGCCGGCGATCGTGTAGATGTCGCCGGCGGTCATGGCCTGGCCGTAGAAGGTACCGGTGCTGGCCGCGATGGCCCGGACGCGGCCGTGCCCGCTGTGCGCGTCGACGAGGACCAAGTTGCCGGCCGCGTCAAACGTCAGTCCGCCTGGGTGCCTGAGCCCGGCCATCGCCGCTGGACCGCCGTCCGGTTCTCCTCCCTGGCCCGCGATGGAGTAAATGTCACCGGCGGTCATGGCCTGGCCGTAGAAGGTACCGGTGCTGACCGCGACCACGCGGATCAGCTTGTCGACGAAGTCCTCTGAGAACACGATGTTGCCGTTGCTGTCGGTCGTGACGGCGATGGGTTCTTCGATGTCGGCCTGGAGGGCTGGAACGTCGTCTCCGGTCGATCCCTGAGCATCGCCGCCAGCGACGGTGTAGATGTCGCCCGCCGTCATCGACTGCCCGTAGAACTCGCCGGTCTGGGTGGCGACCACCCGGATCCGCCCGCTCTCGACATCCGCGATCAGCAGGTTTCCGGCCTGATCGAATCCGACTCCGAACGGGTTCACCTCCGCGTCGATCGCCGGTCCGCCGTCACCGAGCGGTGGTACATCCTGGCCGTTACCCGCGATGGTGTAGACGTCGCCCGCAGTCATGGCCTGGCCGTAGAACGGGCCCGTGCCTTCGGCCACCACCCGGACCCTGAGGCCGAAATCGTCGGCGAACACTACGTTTCCCGAGCCGTCTATCTTCACGCTTCCTGGGCACATCCCGGCCTTGAGCGCGGGTCCGCCGTCGCCAGAGAAATCCTCCGAGCCGTCGCCGGCGATGGTGTAGACATCTCCGGCCGTCATCGGCTGACCGTAGAACGGGCCCGACTTCGCGGCGACCACCCGCACCCGGCAGTCAGAAGTGACCAGGACGTTGCCGGCGCTGTCGGCGGCCACGCCACCCATGTCTTCGAACTGAGCCTTGATCGCGGGGCCGCCGTCGCCGGGCGCCCCGCTCGCTACGCCCGCCACCACGTGGACGTGACCGGCGCGCATCTGCTGGCCGTAGAACCGGCCCGATTTCGTCGCGAGCGCTTGCACCAGGGCATTGTCGACGCCAGCGAACTCCGTGCGGGCGGTCGTGGACAAGGTGAGGAGATTTCCGGTGGCGTCCACCGCCACGGCGACGGCGGCGACCGGTGCCCTGGCGGCCTGACCGGCTGGGGATCCGCTCCCGATCACCGTGTAGATGTGACCGGCCTTCATCGCCAGTCCGTAGAACCGGCCCGTCCGCTCGGCCACGACCCGCACCCGGCTGTTCCCTGTGTCCCCGATCACCACGTTGCCGGCGCTGTCGACCGCCACCCCCTGCGGCCCGCTGAGCCTGGCCTTTACCGCCGGCCCGCCGTCGCCGGAAAACCCGGCCTGGCCGGTGCCGGCGATGTCATACAGGTGACCAGCCTTCATGGCCCGTCCGTAGAACCGGCCGGTCGTCCCGACGATCACTCCGACCCGGTTAGCGCCATCGCCGGCGACCAGCAGGTTGCCGGCCCGGTCAGGGGCGACCTGGCCGCCGCCGCCGCTGACGAGCCGGTAGGTATGACCGACCTTCATGCGAATGCCGTAGTAGGTGCCGGACCGCGCGGGTGCCACGTTGATCCCGGCCGGGGTTCGCTTGCGGCCAAGCGAGGCGGAGAACGAAGCGATCAGGTTTCCGCTGCGGTCGACGGCTACGTCCACGGCGCAGGCCTGGCCGCGCGAGAATGTCCCGGCGCAGTCGGCCGCCTGCATCGCGCGGTAGACGTGTCCGCTGGTCATGTTCTGGCCGTAGAACCGGCCCGATTTCACTGCCACGACCTGCACGCCGTTCTCGGCGACGACCAGGTTCCCGAACGAATCCACGTCCGCCGAACATGGCGCATGACTGATCAACTGGATCGGGCCAGAGTTAAAGACCGGCAGCAGTTGCTGAGCGACCGTCTCGAGCACACCGGTGCGCACGCTAATGGCGCGTTCCTCGCCCGCGCCGTTGACGTAGAGCCGGCCGTGAGCGATCTGCATGCCGAAACAACCAGGTATCTGCTGGAGCGATACCGTGGTCGCCGGACCAGGTCCGCCCAGGCCGCCCGCGATCGTGGTGATTGTTCCCGATGGCGGCCCTGAACTGCCAGCCCCGGACACCGATCCGGCCGCCCACGCCGACCCGGCTGGGACGGCGAGCGCCGCCGTCACCGCCGCCGCCGCAGCGGTCCTGATGAACATCGCACAACGAGAACGCTTCATAAAGGCACCTTCGACCGGTTAACACTTTTCTGATCCGCTACCTAGACGCGCCTGACCCGCTCCTGGATGACAGCTTTCTTAGGTTGCGGTAAGGAACGTCTTCGGCCGGCCTTACTCCTGCCTGGTTCTGTGACGTGCAGTTCACGAACTACAGGAGGCTCTGTCATGAACGACCGAACCAAGATGATTTCCGCCGTCGCGGCGCTGGGCGTTGCCCTCGCCGCGGGCAGCGGCGTTGCGCTGGCGTCGGGGGCAGGCGCCAAGCCCAGCACCCACGCTAAGTCCGTTTCCGCCAGGTCCGTTTCCGCCAGCCAGAAGCCGGGCAGCTCCAAATCCGTCGGGGAGCAGCAGGGCCACGAGGCGTTCGTCGCATCAGTGGCCGCGCAACTGCACCTCAGCACGGCCAGCGTCAGCGCGGCCCTGGCCCCGATCTTCGCGGCCGGACACGCCGACCCGGCCTCGCCGACCTTCGCGGCGGCCGCCCACGCGCTCGGGGTCAGCACGGGGCAGCTCGCCGCCGCGCTCACGCACGCCAAGCTGAGCCTGGCCGGGGATGCCAACGCCAGCCAGAACCCGGCCGGCTCGAAGTCCGCGGCTGGGTCGAAGTCCGCCGAGGAGCAGCAGGGCCACGAGGCGATCGTCGCATCGGTGGCCGCGCAACTGCACGTCAGCACGGCCAGCGTCAGCGCGGCCCTGGCCCCGATCTTCGCGGCCGGTCATGCCGACCCGGCCTCGCCGGCCTTCGCGGCGGCCGCCCATGCGCTCGGGGTCAGCACCCGGCAACTGGCCGCCGCGCTCACCCACGCCAAGCTGAACATGGCCGGCGGCAGCTGACCCAATCCTGAATGCCGGTTTACGAACGTGCGCGATACTGGCCGGGTGCGGGTCCTCGTAGTCGATGATGACGAGGCGGTACGCAGCGCGCTGACTCATGCGCTGCACCGCGATGGCTACGAGGTGTCCACGGCGGCCGACGGCTCCGCCGCGCTGGCACTGCTGCTGCAGAACCGGCATGAGGTCGTCGTGCTCGACGTCCTCATGCCGGAGCCAAGCGGGCTTGAGGTGTGCCGCGCGATCAGGGCGCGCGGGGACGACACGCCGATCTTGATGCTGACCGCCAGGGACCTGGTGTCAGACCGGGTCGCCGGGCTGGATGCCGGCGCCGACGACTATCTGGCCAAGCCCTTCGCGCTGGAGGAACTGCGGGCCCGGCTGCGTGCGTTGCTGCGGCGCAGCGGCGCGGGCGCCGACCGGCTCAGGTTCGCCGATGTCGAAGTCGATCTGGCCGCGCACCAGGCCAGCCGGGGCGGCGGCCGGCTGCAGCTCACCAAGACCGAGTTCGCGCTGCTCGAATTGTTCGTGCGCAATCCTGGCCGGGTGCTCTCCCGCACTCAGATCTTCGAGTCGGTCTGGGGGTTCGATTTCGGCCCGGAATCGAACGGGCTCTGGGTCTATATCGGCTACTTGCGGCGGAAGCTGGGCGAGCCGCGGCTGATCCAGACCGTCCGCGGCATCGGTTACGTGCTGCGGGAAGAGGCATGAGCCTGCGCGCCCGGGTCGCGATCGCGGTCGGCGCGATCGTGTTCGGCGCGCTGGCGATCGTGGCGGCGGTGGTCTATCCCGTGGTCGGCGCGAACCTGCGCGGACGCAACGATAACGCTCTGGTGCAGGTGGCGAAGAACGCGCCGGTCATTGCGGGAAAGCTCAAGAGGGCCGGTACCCTCGGCCAGCTGGTGCCGTTCGGCAGCACCGAGCTGCAGATCCTGCCCGGTGCCCAGGTTGGCCGCGCGAACGGGTTCGTCGCCGTCACCGAGCACGATGCCGCGGTGGCGCGCGGGGCCGCTCAGCCGTATTTCCAGGACGGGGCCTTCGCAGGCGTCGTCTACCGCATCTACACCACGAAGTTTCCCGGCCAGTCGGGGGTGCTGGTCCGGGTCGCGCAGCCGACCTCGGATTCGACCTCGACCCAGGCCGCTCTGGGCTGGCTGCTGATCGCGCTCGTGCCGATCGCCTCGATCGGCGCGGCGGTCACCGCTCGACTTGCCGCTGGCCGGGTGCTGCGGCCGGTCGGCCGGCTCACCGAAACCGTCGAGCGGATCAGGGCGACCGGCGACCTGGGCACACCGATCGAGACACCGGCCCTGTCTGGCTCGCGCGGTGCTGGCCGGACGGGGACGAGCACCCGCCGGGATGAGATCAGCAGGCTCGGGCAGGCATTCGCCGCGATGACCGCCGCCTTGGACGAATCGGTGAACGCGCAACGCCGCCTCGTCTCCGACGCCTCGCACGAACTGCGGACCCCGCTTACCAGCCTGACGACCAACCTCGAACTGCTGGCCGAGCGGCCCGGCGACCCGAGCGCACCGCAGCTAGCTGCGGCAGCGCTCGCCGAGGCGGGCGCGCTGCGCGTCCTGATCAACGACCTGGTCGACCTAGCGCGCGACGGGCAAGCGTCGTTCCACGTCGAGGACGTGCGCCTGGACCTGGTCGCGGAACGCGTCGCCGCCCGAGCCGCCCGGCGGGTGCCCGGGCTGCGGTACGAACTCGACTGCCAGCCGACCCTGGTCCGAGGCGATTCCGACGCGCTGGAACGGGCCATCGCCAACCTGGTAGACAACGCGCTGAAATGGAGCCCGCCCGCTGGCCGCATCCGCATCTCGACCGCCAGCGGCACGGTCGAGGTCAGCGACGACGGACCAGGAATCCCCGCCGACGACCTGCCCTACATCTTCGACCGCTTCTACCGGTCGGCGAGTGCCCGGGCCCTGCCGGGCTCCGGCCTCGGCCTCGCGATCGTCCGCCGGATTACCGACCTGCACGACGGAACCATAGAAGCAATCCCGCTACCCCAAGGCGTGAAGTTCCGCCTAACCCTCCCAGAAACCCCTCTCGACCCCCCTGATCCCTGCGGCCAATTGACCCCCACCGACCGTGATCCAACTCAGCCCGCCGGCTCGTCATGATCCGCCTGCCACCGTGGCCCCGTGACCAAACGCGATCCAGATTTTCTGGATTCGGGATGGCGTTACGCTGGCGGCTCGGGGTTAGTGACGGGCCTGAGCGGTGATCGCGAAGAGTTAGCCGCGAACTAACGCCTCGTGCTGCGCCTTCGGCGAAGAGTTAGCCGCGCCAGCGTCAGCAACCCCTCGCGATCATGAAATTCGGTCCCTTTTGCCCGATTCTCGGCGAAGACTTCTCGTTTCCCGAAGAGTTAGCCGCGCTTTCCGGCGGTTTTCCGCGGCCAAGTCTTCGTGATCATGCAAACGGACGACTCGGGCGCGGCTACCTGGCTGACTCTCTACGATCCGCCGAGCGGTTACGTCACTTGAGTCGCGTAAGCCTCAACAACACCATGAGCATCGCGCCGACGGTTGATGATCATTTTCTTATCGGATGAATATGCGCTTTCATCTGGTTTTCAGGGTGTGAATATGCGTATTCATCTGGTTGTCTAGCCGACAATTGCGGCGCGCATGGCGCTGGCGAGGGCGGCTAGGGAGTTGGGGACCTCGCGGGCTAGCTGGCGCTTGCGGATGGGGCCGGCGAAGTACTTGCGATCGGCCGTCTTGAGATGGACATGCCAGGTCACCGCGATTTCGGTACCGCCGCCGCTGTCGGCGAGCTCCCAGGCCCACTGCGCGTAGGACGGGTTCCCGTCCGCATTGCGCGTCTGGTAGCTGAAGCGAAATCGGTTCCTGTCCAGTTCTTCGACCCTGGAGATGCTCCCCCATCGCGGCAGGCCTTGCGGGTGCATCTTGACCGTCCACTCGGCGCCCTCGACCAGCATGGCGGGCTGATCCGTGACCGCCTCGATCGCGGCGTTCCATTCCGGCAGCCGGCCCACGTCCGTAATAAAGTCGAAAACGGACTGCCGCGTGGCATCAACCCGCGCCGACGCCTTTCCCTGAATCTCGTCCATGCCCGCGCCCTTCCCTAGGCAGCCATCCGATCAGGCTGCGTCTAGTCCTGACGTTAGCCACGTGACCTAGGTGACCGCATGGGGCGTTCACCCCATCTTGCTAGGCCACACGACCGGCCTCCGCGGATACCGTGGCCGCATGAGCACCATCAGCGTCGAGCCGATCCCCGCCCGGCGATTCACGCTGGTGCCGTTGCGGGCCGACCACGCCGCCGAGATGACCGCTGTCCTAGCCGACCCGCAGTTGTATACCTTCACCGGCGGCAAGCCGCCCACCACCCCAGAACTGCGCGCCCGCTACGAACGCTGGACGGCCGGCTCCCCTGACGCGGCCGTGACGTGGCGCAACTGGGTCATTCAGGTCAGCACGCCGCCATCAGCCCTAGTCGGCACGGTCCAGGCAACGATCAGCGGCACCGGCGGCCAGCGGACCGCCGAGGTCGCCTGGATCGTGGGAACCCAGTGGCAAGGCCAAGGCCTCGCCACCGAAGCCGCCCGCGCACTCGTCGGCTGGCTGCGCCGCCACTCGATCGACACCGTCATCGCCCACATCCATCCCGGCCACCAGGCCTCCGCCGCCGTGGCCGCCTCGGCCGGCCTGACCCCCACCGATCAGTGGCACGACGGCGAAAGGCAGTGGCAGCTGAGCCTCGACCTCGTCCCAGCCGGTCAGCCACCCGGCCGCAGGCTGCACGGACGTGACGAACCGGGCCGCCGGTTACCGTGCGTACCGGGTACAGATGGTCTTCAGGGCGTTAATAGTCGCCTTGTCATGAGGATCCCAGGGGCCGCCGAGACCGCCGTGATCATTCCAGAAGGTAAAAACCCCCGCCCCGTTCGGCCCGTAATTGTGCATCCACGAGGTAACGAGTTTCAGCCAGGCCGGCCGCAAGGACTCCACCGGGCAATTGGTTTCCCCGATCACCAGCTGAGGATAACCGTGCACCAGGTCCTTTTTCCTGGCCAGGTCCCTGAACTGAACCCACCGGTGAAACGGATGCTGCCAGCGCGGATGCGTCTTGGTACCCAGGTTGCCGTAAAGATCGAGGCCGTAATAACCGAGATTCGGCGGCGTGTACCTCAGCAGCCTCGGTATGTCGCCTCCACCCAGCAGGAC
>DASYAT010000115.1:0-1908 GCA_036501205.1 Streptosporangiaceae bacterium
AGTCGTTCGTGAACATCGGCATGACGATCGGCATCATGCCGATCACCGGGCTCCCGCTCCCGTTCGTCTCCTACGGCGGCTCCGCCATCTTCGCCGACATGATCGCGATCGGCCTGCTCCAGTCGGTGCATCGCCGCCGCACCGTGTTCGAGTAACCCAGCGCCGCGCCCGGCGCCGGGCGCCCTACTTCGGCCTGATCGAGATCGTGGTCACGTTCTTGTGGCCCAGTCCGGCGATGCTGACGGAGGAGTCGGTGAACTTGGACAGCGCGTCGATGGTGCCCTTGACGCCGTGACCGGTGAACTGGATAAACGCCACCGTGCCGCCGGACTGGCTGATCACCGAGTTGACGGTGATCGTGTAACCGGCCCGCGGCAGCGCCTGGGCGTAGAAACTCGACACCTTGGCCGGGGTCACCCGGTCGAAGAAGACAATGGCCCCCAGGTCGCTGGCGACGTTCTCGGCCACCTTCGCCCTGGCCGGAATCGGGAAGCTGCCGAACTCACCGCTCACCTTGATCGTGCGGCCGGCGGGGGCCGGAGCCGCATGGCTCACCGAGGCCAAGGCGGAGGCCGAGGCCGAAGATGAGTTACGAGCCGCAGGGCTCGTCGCGGCCGTGCTGGCCGTCGTGGTCCCGGCGGTGCATGCCGTCAGCGACAGGCTGGCGGCGCACGCGGTCAGGGCCACCGCGGCAGAGCGGTAGTACGTATTCATGGGCTTCCTTAGCAGGCGCCTGAGTGAGGGGAGGACATGCAGGCGCCAAACCTAGACGGATGCCATTCCGGGCGTGTCGCGATTGTGTCGCAGGTCGGCGACATCGGCCGATCTTGACACGGCCGGGCTCGGTCCCGACGCGACCGCGGTCAACCCGGCCCGTTCGGCTACTCTGTTTTGATGCCCGTCGAATCGGTGTACCCCGACCTTGAGCCGCTGCTGCCGCGCGTGCGCAAGCCGATCCAGTACGTCGGCGGCGAGGTTGGCTCGGTGGTCAAGGACTGGGACAGCGCCGACGTCCGGTGGGCCCTGTGCTATCCGGACGCCTACGAGGTCGGCCTGCCCAACCAGGGCGTCCAGATCCTCTACGAGGTGCTGAACGAGCGCGACGGGGTGCTGGCCGAGCGCACCTACACGGTCTGGCCCGACCTTGAGGCGCTGATGCGCGAGCACGGCGTGCCGCAGTTCACGGTGGACAGCCACCGGCCCGTCGGCGCCTTCGACGTGCTCGGGCTGAGCTTCGCCACCGAGATGGCGTACACCAACCTGCTGACCGTGCTCGACCTGGCGGGCATCCCTCTTTTTTCTTCCGAACGGGCCGGGTCTCACCCCCTCGTGATAGCCGGGGGCCACGCGGCGTTCAACCCCGAGCCGGTGGCGGACTTCCTGGACGCGGTAGTGCTCGGCGACGGCGAGCAGGCCGTGCTGGCCATTACCGATGTGATCCGTGACTGGAAGCGGGCCGGGCGCCCCGGCGGCCGGGACGGTCTGCTGCTGCGGCTATCTGGAATCGTCTACGTTCCCCGCTTCTACGACGTAACGTATCACGCCGACGGCAGGATTTCAAACATAACTCCGAATCGTCCCGGTGTATCGCCCACAGTTTCGAAGCACACCGTGATGGACCTGGACGCCTGGCCGTACCCGCGCAAGCCCATCGTGCCGGTCGCGGAGACCGTGCACGAGCGGTACAGCGTGGAGATCTTCCGCGGCTGCACCCGGGGCTGCCGGTTCTGCCAGGCCGGGATGATCACCCGGCCGGTGCGCGAGCGGTCCATCGGCACGATCGGCTCGATGGTCGCCGAGGGCGTGGCGGCCAGCGGGTTCAGCGAGGTCGGGCTGCTCTCGCTGTCCAGCGCCGACCACAGCGAGATCAACGAGATCGCCGTCGACCTGGCCGACTGCTACGAGGGG
>DASYAT010000116.1:0-8024 GCA_036501205.1 Streptosporangiaceae bacterium
CTTCTGCAGTGCCGCGTCGGGGGATTTGCCGGAGGCTCGGGCTCCGGACGCCTGGAGCACGATCACGCTGAGGTGATGGGCGACGATGTCGTGCAGTTCCCTGGCGATCCGGCCGCGCTCCGCCGTCGCGGCCTGCTCGGCCTGTCGTTGCAGGGCCGCGTTCCGCTCAGTCAGCGCCGCCGCCTGGCCGCGGGCCCTGACCAGCACGCCGATCAGCCAGGACACCAGAACCGGAATGCCGGACAGGCCGAAGCCCACGCCGCTTAGGTGGCTGATCAGCGTCATGGCAAGAGCGGTAACGGGCAGTGCGATGGCACCGCGGCGCAGGCTGGCGTGCGCTCCCAGCGAGTAGCCGCCCGCGAAGAGCACGAAGAAGACCTCAAGGCCCTGCGGCGGGTGCCTGGTGATTACGTTCTGCAGTGCGATTGCGGCCCAGATTCCGGTCCACATCACCAGCGGCGCGCGGCGGTGGACCGCCAGCGCGGCTCCCATGACCAGCGGCAGCAGCACCAGCAGCCAGGTCGGCCCGACGATCGTGGTGCCGGCCAGCCCGGCGGGATTCCATTCGGCGACGGCGGTCAACCCGGCCCCGGCGATCGCGAACGCGGCATCGGTGACCAGGCCAGGGTCGCTGCCGGCCAAGCGCCGAACTGCCTGCATGCATCGAACGTATCGTCTGGCCCGGTCGTGTGCATCAGCCGTGAGATCGCCTTGCGATTCATCCTTACGGCCTAACCGGATCGTTCTGGCGGGCGCAGACAGGCAGGGCCGGTATCGGCGACGGTGATCTGCATGACCACCATTTCCAGAAAGACCGACGGCTGGGCGGTCGAGGTGCATGGGCTCATTAAAAGGTTCGGCACCAGGACCGCCGTCGACAACGTCGATCTTGTCGTACCGCAAGGCTCCGTGTTCGGATACCTGGGACCCAACGGGGCGGGCAAGACCACCCTGATCCGGGTCTTGCTTGGCCTGACCAGGGCCGACAGCGGGACGATGTCGCTGCTCGGCGTCCCCGTACCGGCCCAGCGCAGCCACGCCCTGGCCCGAGTCGGCGCGATCGTCGACGAACCACGGTTCCACGGTCACCTGACCGGGCGGCAGAACCTGATGATCCTGGCCGCCGCCCGCGGCGGAGACGCCGGGAGCCAGATCGAGCCGGCGCTGGACCGGACCCGGCTGACCCAGCGGGCCGACGACAAGGTCTCCGCCTACTCGATGGGCATGCGCCAGCGCCTGGGCCTGGCCGCCTGCCTGCTGGCCGACCCGCAACTGCTCATTCTCGATGAGCCCATGAACGGACTGGATCCGGCCGGCATGCACGAGATGCGGGAAATGCTGAGGAGTCTGGCCGACGAGGGCCGGACCGTCGTGCTGTCCTCACACCTGCTTGACGAGGTGGAACGCACCTGCGACCACGTGGCCATCGTCGACCACGGCAAGGTCATCCGCCAGGGCCCGATCGAGGAATTGACCGAAGGAGCCAGCATCGCGGTGCAGGTGCGGTGTTCAGACCCGGCCGCGGCGGCCCGTGCCCTGCGCCCGTCCGTTGACGAATCTCGCATCAGCCTGACCGACGACACCCTGACCGTCACGCTAACCGCCGGGCCGGCGGAGGAGCAGATCGCTGACATCAACCGCCGGCTGGTCGAGGCCGGGATCTCCGTCTACGGCTCGTCCCAGACGCACGCCCGGCTGGAGGACTGGTTCCTGTCCGTAACAAGTCGCTTCGGAGGAGAGCAATGACCCAGCCCAGGCTTGCCCTCGACGGGCGCGGCTCGCCGATCCCGCCCTGGTCACTGATCAGAGCCAAGATCTTGGAACTACGCAGGCGCCGCGTGCTGATGGCCGTGACCGTAGCGTTTACCGTGGCTCTGCCGGTCATCTTGTACGGCATCCGGCTGATTTACCACCTGAGTGATCCGGCTCGCTACGCGCCAGCCGGCGCCCCGAACATTTTCGCGACCGCAGGCACTGTGATGGACGAGTTCGGGTTCATCATCGCGGTCGCGCTCGGCGCTACCGCAGGGACCTCCGACCTGACCGACGGCATGTTCCGTCACCTCGTGATTACCGGCCGGTCCAGGGTGGCGCTGTATCTGGCCCGCATCCCGGCCGGCCTGGCGATCCTGGCATCGCTGGCCGCCGTCGGCTTTACCGTCGTCTGCCTGGTGACCGCGTTCCTCGGCAGCCCGGAACCGGCCAGCGCGACCGCTGTATCGGCGGGCGACATGATCCGGTCCGGGCTGTGGCTGGAACTCGACCTGATGATCGGATTCACGGTCGGGCTTGGCCTCGGCTCGCTGATGGGCCAGCGGACCGTGCCGATCATCCTGCTCATCGTGCTGGAGATCATCATTACTCCGCCGCTGGCCGATCACGCGCTGCCCCCGTTCATCAACGGCGAGCGGCTCATCGTCGGCGTAGCCATGGACCAGCTCAAACCGGCCGCGCTGGCCGGCGGCACCACGGTCGGACCGGGTGGCGGCCCGCATGTGCTACACCTGCCGCCGATGCCCACCTGGGCCATGATCGCCGTCATCGCCGGCTGGATCGTCGGCTGGTCGGTCATCGGCGCCTGGAAGATGGCCACCCGCGACGCCTGACCCTCACCTGCGCAGATGCACGGATCTGCGGATCCGCGGAGAAACCTAGCTGCCCGGAGATAAGGAGATACCAGCGATGACGATCGGCTCGCACAACCTCACTGCCGCCCCCATCATCCTCGCCGTCGTAGTCATCGGCCTCGCCATCTACTTCATAGCGCGGCGCCGGAGGAAGCGGGAATAGCCTGCCCTCCTAGGCGTTGTGATATATGCAAACGCATATATGTGACCCGGCCGCCGTTGCGGCCGGGTACGCCTAGGAGGCAGGCATGCAGTTCGGGATCTTCTCGGTCAGTGACATCACCCGGGATCCCGGGTCCGGGCAGACCCCGACTGAAGCGGAGCGGATCGCCGGGATCGTCAAGATCGCGCAGAAGGCTGATGAGGTTGGCCTCGATGTGTTCGCGATTGGCGAGCACCACAACCCGCCGTTCTTCTCCTCGGCTCCGACGACGCTGCTGGCCTTCATCGCAGCGACCACCCAGCGGCTGATCCTGTCCACGGCGACGACGCTGATCACGACCAACGACCCGGTGCGCATCGCGGAGGAATACGCGATGCTGCAGCACCTGTCGCAGGGCCGGATGGACCTGATGCTCGGTCGCGGCAACACCGCGCCGGTCTACCCGTGGTTCGGCCAGGACATTAGCCAGGGCCTTCCGCTGGCGCTGGAGAACTACAACCTGCTGCACCGGCTGTGGCGCGAGGACGTAGTGGATTGGGAAGGCAAGTACCGCACCCCGCTGCAGAGCTTCACTTCGATCCCGCGCCCCTTGGATGACGTCCCGCCATTCGTCTGGCACGGCTCGATCCGGAGCCCCGAGATCGCCGAGCAGGCCGCGTACTACGGGGACGGGTATTTCGCTAACAACATCTTCTGGCCCAAAGAGCACTACATGCGCCTGATCCAGTTCTACCGCCAGCGCTACGCCCACTACGGGCACGGATCGGAGCAGGACGCGATCATCGGGCTCGGCGGTCAGGCCTACATCGCCAAGAACTCCCAGGATGCCAAGCGGCAGTTCCGGCCGTACTTCAACGAGGCGCCGGTCTACGGGCACGGGCCGTCAATGGAGGAGTTCGAGCGGCTGACGCCGCTGTCGGTGGGCAGCCCCCAGGAGGTCATCGACAAGACGCTGACCTTCCGCGAGCACTTCGGCGACTACCAGCGCCAACTGTTCCTGATGGACCACGCCGGCCTGCCCCTGGCGACCGTGCTTGACCAGGTGGAACTGCTCGGCGGGGAGGTAGTGCCGGTGCTGCGCAAGGAGACCGAGGCCAGGCGCGACCCCGGCACGGCCCCGGCCCCGACCCACGCGGGCCTGGTCAAGGCGAAGTACGGCGACCAGCCCGCTCGCCAGCCGCGCCCGAACGCCAACCGGGGCGACAACCTGGCCGGGCCGGTCCCCTACGCCGACGCCAGCACCGACACCGCCGCCAGCACCGCCGCTGCGGCCGCGGCCCGGAAATGACCCGCGACAATGTCACGGCGAACACCGCGTGGGAGTCGCTGCTAGCCGCTCACGCGGCGCTGACCAGAAGCTTCGCCGCCGAACCGATCTGGGGTGACCTGTCGATGCGCGAGTACGACGTGCTCTACACGCTGTCCAAGTGCCCGGCACCGGTCCGGATCAGCGACCTGAACTCCCATGTGCTGCTCAGCCAGCCGGCCCTGTCCCGCCTGGTCCACCGCCTGGCTGGCCAGGGCCTGGTCAAGTGCGGGCCCGACCCCGTCGACGGCCGCGGTGTTCTGGTGTCGCTCACGCCGGCCGGCCGCGAACGCCAGCGCCAGATCGGCCGTCAGCATGCCCGCAGCGTCGCCCGCACGCTCACCGCATCACTCAGCCACACTGAACTCAGCCAGTTGACGTCTCTCTGCCAGAAACTCCACCGATGAACTCACCAGCCCAGCCGAACTCACCAGCCCAGCAAAAGACCTTCCGGCTCGCGGTCGTCAGCGCCGGGGCGAGCGACGCCTCCTCCACGAAGCTGCTCGCTCAGCGGGCGGCCGAGCGCACGGCCACGCTAGCCGCCAGCCGCGGGAACGCGGTCACCACCACGATCATCGAGCTGCGCGAGCTTGCCGCCGACATCTCGACCGGCTTGGTGTCCCAGCTGATCACGCCGAAGCTGCGGCAGGCGGTCACGGCGCTCGGCGAAGCCGACGGCCTCATCGCCAGCACCCCGGTGTACAAGGCCAGCCCGAGCGGGCTGTTCACCTCGTTCTTCGATGTCCTGGACAACGACCTGCTCATCGCCAAGCCAGTCATCCTGGCGGCGACCGCCGGCACGGCCAGGCACTCCCTGGTCACCGACGATCAGATGCGGCCGATGTTCGCCTACATGCGGACGATGGCGGTGCCAACCTCGCTGTTCGCCGCGCCGGAAGACTGGGGCGACCCGGCCCTGAACAAGCGGATAACCCGGGCCGCGTTCGAACTCGTGGTGCTGATGGAAAGCGAGTTCAGCGCCACGATCAGAGACGAGTCCTGGCAGAGCTACTCCCACGAACCAGGCAGTGCCGGCGGAACCGAATTGGAAATCGATCTCAATACTGACCTGATGCGGCTCGCGACCGGCGGCTCGGCCAGCTGACCGCAAAATACCGGCCAGCCAAAATCAGTGAGCACGCCAAATAGATCGCTCGGCCCCGTTGTTCCGCATAAAGCATAAAATCCGGTAGGAGAAAGATTTGCGGGAGTTTCTGGCCGGGATCCCCTAGGTGGATCCCGGCAGTCCCATACCGCTAAACCCGGGGCTGCCGGGATTGGTTACGGAACCGTAGCTACCCCTGTGGGCCGCACGTGACATGCGTGGCGCAGTTACTCCACGCGCAGCCGTGGCCGCTGCCACCGCAGGAGTCCGTCCAGTGGTAGCACCACTCGGGATGGGGGCATGCGCTGCCGCACTCACCCGGCGTGCAGGTCCACGTAATGGTGCACTGGCCCGCCGAGCAGCGCGGGAGCGCGAGTTGCCTGGTGTTCGGACCTGGCTTCCCGGCCCTCGGGTAGGAAGACCCGGACGCCTTGGCCGCGGAATACTTGCTGCTGGTCGCGGCCATCGCGGACGTCATCCCGACGGCTTCAAGCCCGCCGACGACGGCGGCGGCCATACCCGCGCGCCGCAGGAAGTTCCGACGTCCGAGACCCGCTTCCTTAGGCTCCTCGTTCTCCAGTTCTCGTCTCAATGGCTTCATGCTCGCTCCTAGTCTCCCCAGACACCGCAGCTCGCAAATCCGAGCCTAGAAGCCGGCCGCGAAATGTGTCTATACTGACGGCGACTTTTCCTGGCAAACAATGTTGACCAGGATTATTACGTCAGTGCGTGCCCGGCCCTCTCGCACCCGGAACCGCCCGCACGCCGCCAAAGGTGCGGCGACTGACGAAACTGGACATACGCGTCATTGATCGACTCATTAACGCGTTGGTATTGATTTATGGCCGTCGATTGGGGTGCAATGGCTGCCTTGCTGATCCTGATGGTCCGGTGGTTCATCGCCGGGGTCTTCCTGCGGGCCGGCGTGGTCAAACTCGGGGACCAGGCGGAGTTCCGGGCCGCGGTCGCTAACTACGAGTTGCTACCGCTCAGGTTCGTGGGGCCGGTCGCCGTCGTGCTGCCCATGGCCGAGATCGCCGGGGGTGTCCTGCTCGCAACGGGGATCCTCACGGCGCCAGCGGCGATGCTGCTCGGCCTGCTTCTCGCCGCGTTCGCCGTTGCGATCGCGATCAACCTTGCCCGGGGCCGTAGCTTCGACTGCGGCTGCTCTGGATCGTCGACACCAAGCAAGATCAGCTGGCGCCACGTCGCAGTCGATCTGGTGCTGGCCGCTGGCGCGGCCCTCGTGGCCGTGTTTGGCCCGGTCGCGGCGTCGGTCTGGCCAGGACCGCTAACGCCACATCCCTTGACCGCCCCGGCGGGCAGCATTACGCCCACCGTCATCGCCATCCTCATTGTGCTGATGGCCATGCTCGCGGCCCGGATGGCCGCCTCCCTTCGGGTCCAGATGGCCGCGGTATCGGCAGTGATAAATCAATCGACAACCTCAGGGAGTTAACCGATGCCAGTTGGATGGGCGATCGCCATCGTGGTCATCGCGGTGGCCGTACTCGGGCTAACCGTTCTCATGCTTGGCGTACTGAAGCAGGTCACACCGCTGCTTGAGTCAGTGAACGCCCATCTCGAGGAAGTCAGCGCGCGTCTAGACGCCGCTCCGGCGCGTCAGTCCAGCTTGAGCCTTCCCGGCTTCTCCACAGGCGATCCGCTGCCGGCCTTCACCGCGCGCAATTCGCAGGGCAAAGTCACCAGCACCGACCTCCTCGGAAAGCCCGTCATCCTGGTGTTCCTGAGCGCCGGGTGCGGGCCATGCCAGCTGATCGGGCGCCAACTCGGCACGGAGGGAGTCGGCGATCTAGCCGACCTGCTGCTGATTGTCGCGGCCGAGGGTGAGCCGGCCGCACTCGGCCTGCCACCTGACTTGCCCTCGCTGATCGACGATAACAATGAGGTGAAAGCGGCCCTGACCCTGATGGGCACCCCATTCGCCATCGCCGTCGACGCCGACGGAATAGTACTTGGCATGTTCCCCCCGAACAGCCGATCCGACCTAGACCAACTCGCCGCGCTCATTCCCTGAGCCATGCACGCTCGCAGCCGCCGGTTAGGCGGCGACGGCGGGTGGGGGGCTGTGGCTTCGGTAGACGCGGCTGCCATCCGGGCTGGCCATGGTCGTTGTGCCGTCCGGATTGAGGGTAATGGTCCAGTCCCATCGGTGGACCACGATCAGGTGGTGGAAGGGGCAGAGCAAGATCAATTCGGTGAGCTTAGTGCGGCCGCCTTTGCTCCGGGGAGTCGTGTGGTGCACATGACACGCGGCCGGAGGTTGGAAGCAGCCGGGCGCGGCGCAGTGCCGGTCCCTGAGGATCACGGCCCGGCGCAGGTGGGCCGGGATGGTGTCGGCGGCGGCGCCGAGGTCCAGGGGCAGGCTGATCGTGGCGGCCGGGCCGGCCAGGGTGCCGGTGCGCAGCAGCGAGGCGACCTGTCCTGGCCCGGACAACAACGCGACCGCGTTGGCCAGGATGAGACTGCTGATCGACTCGCGATCCGGCACGGCATCGCCGTCGGCGCGGAGAAGCTTGGCGGCGAGCTTGTCGAGCAGGTCTTGGTCGACGCGGCCGGTGACGATCGGGACGATGGTGGCGTCGCAGGCGTCTCCGGCCGAGGCGGCTGGCCCGAACGACCCGGCGTCCGCTGGTCCGGTGGTCTCGCTGGCTGCAAGGGCGCTCTCGGATTCGGGGGCGGGCTGGCTCCGGGCGTGGCCCGTTCCCGGGTTCTGCTGATCGCCGCCGCCCTGGACGCCGCCGGCTCCGCTGGCCTGGTTGAGACGGGCGAGTTCGTCGAGACTGAGGTGGAGCTGGATCT